>JAXMKI010000001.1:0-2648 GCA_034374545.1 Patescibacteria group bacterium
ATCGAGGCCCCGGCCACCAATCCCACTCTTAAACAGATACTCTCGGAAGTGGGCAAAGACGTGGATGGGGGGTTGTCCTTGTCTCAGGCCATGGAAAGGCACCCCCAGGCCTTTTCAAACTTTTACGTGAACATGATCCGCTCGGCGGAAGTTACGGGAAGAGTGGAGGAGGCCACCGGATACCTAGCGGACTATATTGAAAAACAAACTGCCCTGATCTCCAAGGTTAAAGGAGCCTTGATCTACCCGGTGGTGATGGTGGTGCTCTTTTTGATAGTGGGAGGCATCATCGCCACTGTAGTTTTGCCCCAGATCGGACCCATCTTCGAAGAGGCGGGAGTGGAAGTTCCTTTCTTCACCCATATCCTTATCCAAAGCGGGGAGTTTCTGTCGTCTTGGTGGTGGATCGTTGTCTTTGGCATTTTATTCATAGCCTTTGTCATCTACGACTACTTCAAGACTCCCGAGGGGAAGGTGGTGGTCGACGAGCTGGTCTTGAGACTGCCGGGTTTTTCCACTTTATTGAAGCAGCTTCACGTGGCGCGTTTCTCGGAGTCTTTGTCGGTCCTCCTTAAGGGAGCTATCCCTATAGCCCAGGCGGTTGAGATCACCGGCCAGACCATAGGTTCCCCGACTTATGGAGATTTGCTCAACTCCGCGGCTGATGATATTCGAAAAGGAGAGTTACTCTCCCAGTCCTTGTCGAAGCATCCGGAATTTTTCCCGCCCTTTGTCTCGCAAATGGCTGCCGTGGGAGAAAAGACAGGGCGTCTGGAGGAGTTGCTGGGCAGGGTCTCAGAGTTTTATACCCGGGAGATCGACGTCATGGTCAATAACCTAGTAGAATTAGTACAGCCTATTTTAATGGTGGTTATCGGAGTGATGGTGGGGGGGCTTTTCGCTTCGATTCTGGTGCCTATTTATAATTTAGTACAAACTTTCTGATGTAATATGGTATTATGAATCATATGTTCCAAAAATCTAGCAAGGGTTTCACGCTGATCGAAATGCTGATCGTAATAGCGGTGATCTCCATCCTTGCCGGTATTGTTTTGGTTGGTATTACCGGCTTCCAATCCAGCGCCAGGGATACCAAGAGAATCGGCGATTTACGGAGCATCCAGAACAGCCTGGAGCTTTATTACACCCGTTGCGGTTTCTATCCCCAAAATACTGGTACTGCAAACACTCCTTGCACAGGAGGCACTGCTATCGCCAGCTGGGACCACCTAGCCGATGCTTTTGTGAGGGTGGGCATCATTACTGCTGCCGTTAAACTGCCCAACGATTCCTTGAGCGGAAAAGACTATTTCTACGGAGTGGATGGTCAGGGCTTTAACTACGTTATAGGAGCCGAGTTAGAGAATCCCAGCAGCGCCCTCGATGATCCAGGGGTTGAAATAGATGATGCTCAAGGGGAATATAGTATCAGCGGGTTGGACTGTACAGACGCCAACAACAGGTACTGCATAGGCAGCAGCTAGAAAACAAGAATATGATGCTGGAAGCGGCCGTTAACATAGCCCTTTTCATATTGGGAACTGCGATAGGCAGTTTTCTTAATGTATTGGCTTTTCGCTTTTCGGAAAAGAGCGGGTTTGGACCCGCTATGAAGGGCCGCTCAAAGTGTCCTCACTGTTCCAAAGTCCTCACTTGGAGCGAACTTGTCCCAATCCTTAGCTTCCTGATCCAGGGCGGGGAGTGCCGGGGGTGCAAGGGTCGCATCTCTCTAGTTTATCTAACCGTGGAGTTCCTCGCCGGTTTGATTGCCGTTTTTGTGCCTATCCACCTCAGCTTTGGGGTACCGGCTTTGATTTGGGTGCTGGTTTTGTGGACGTTGCTTTTGATATCAGCCATTGATTTGAGGCTGGGGTTAATTCCCAATGGATTAGTGGCACTGGTGGCGGCTTTGGGCGGCACTTTGTTTGCGTATAGGTATTTTTCTGGTTATTTCGAGACTTTTATCGGGTCGAAGACAGCCAGCTATATCGGCCATTACTATTTAACCTTTAGCGTAGGCGAGAGCGTCCTTATCAACCACCTTCTTGCCATAGGTTTTGGGTTGGCGCTTTTTGGGGGAGTCTATCTTTTAAGTAAAGGCAAGGCTATGGGTCTCGGGGATGTGAAGTTGGCTGGGGCCTTGGGCACTTTGTTGGTATTGCCCGATATGGTCTTGGCCGTGGCTCTTGCTTTCATTGTGGGGTCGCTGGCGGGAATCATAATGATGAAGTTTGGCAAGCTGCAGTTTAAATCCAGCGTGCCTTTTGGACCCTTCCTGGCTATCGGGGTTACGTTCGTCCTCTTTTTCGGATACGATATAGTTGATGCCTACTTCAAGCTTTTCGGGATCATCTAAGCGTGGAAGGGGAGGCTTTACCCTCCTTGAAATCGTAGTTGTCATAGCCATTATCACCGCGCTTTCTTCTATGTTGCTGGGGTATTCCCAGCGCAATAGCCAGCAGATTCGGCTCGCTACCAGCCAGGCCAGACTGGCGAATATAATATCGAGGGCCAAAGCCTTGAGTATCCAGACCTTTTTTCAGGCCCAGACAGAAGAAGAGGTCATCTGCGCCTATGGAGTCAGGTTCGATACGGATGAGCAGAAGGTCTTCATCTTTAAAGACGTAGACACCCCCGGGAGCGACGGG
>JAXMKI010000002.1:0-3269 GCA_034374545.1 Patescibacteria group bacterium
TTCGTAGACGCCAAGGTTGATGCTTTCAAGATTGCGGATGAACCAGGTGTCGCTGAGCATCTCCGGGGAAACCTTATTGAGAAGGCGTTCGTAAAACTCCGCTAGCTCAATTACCGTCACTCCACTAGCCAGAAGCGGAAAGAGGCTTTTGACGTAGTTGGACCTGTCGGGCGCCTTTACCACCACCAGGCCAATCTTTTGTTTTTTGACCTGCTCAGCAATCTTTTCAAACTGCGTAGAGACACTCTCTATAATCCCTTTGCTGTTGTACCTGAGATCCGGATTTTTCTTGAAAAACTTGATTAACTCCTTTACCTCCTTACCCTCGCCTAGGAAAAGCACATTGGTCTCAATCTGCCTCCGAGTAGCCTTGTACGCCAAATACCGCCAGGTGACTAGGAGGATTCCGAAGATGGCGGCGAAGATAACCATATTGCGCCTGGGTTGAATCAGTCCCGGCGGGAAAAGGTAAAAAGCGGCGATGCTTCCGAATATAGAGATGAAGATTGCTGCTCCCATGGCCCTTAGGGCGTCAATGCTGGGCCTGAAAAACCTGGTTTCATAAAGGTAGCTGCCGTAAAGGGCTGCTATCCAGATAGGGAAGACTAGGGAAAATGGAGTAAAGTGCCTGTCCCATTGCAGTTCCCACTCAACTTTGTAGCGGATTAGGACAAGGAGGAACAGGGATAGATAGAGGATTCCCCAGTCTCCCAGGAGGAGAAGAACCTTTCTAAGATTTCGCTTCATCTTCCTTAGTATTGCCCATTTTAAGCTTGTGTGCCAGAACTCCCATATCTTCGTTGGCGGGGAAGAGGGGTCCACTTTAAGCTGAGAAAGTACGATTCATTTTCTCTGGGATATGGCAGAAAAACTGAATTGCCCCGGGGGGGTCTTTTTGGGCAAGTAAGCCCGCAGAGGCCCCTTTAGGTAGAAGGCCTTGTCCTTGCCAATTCATCCAAGCTTAGAGAGTCCTCAATTTTAAAGTTCCCAACCCTAGTCCTAGTTAACTCCTTAAGATATCCGCCCACCTTGAGGTATCTGCCTAAATCTCTTGCCAAAGAGCGGATGTAGGTGCCCGAGGAGACAATAAATTGTACCTTGGCAACAGGCGGCCGGGGGTCGAAGGAGATCAACCTGGCTTCTTTGATAGTAACTTTGCGCTTTTTGAGCTCAACCCTTTTTCCTTCGCGCGCCAGTTTGTAGGCGGGTTTGCCAGATATCTTCACGGCCGAATACGCCGGAGGAGTTTGTTCTATGGTCCCGGTGAATCTTTTAAGGGCCAAAAGCACTTTAATCTTGCTTAGCGAACCCTTGGTCCCGGTCGCAGTTATTACCCCTTCACTATCGTCGGTGGTACTGGTTTTCCCGAAAACAATGGTAGCTTCGTATTCTTTATCGGTATCCTTTAAAATACTCTCCAGCTTCTTGGTGGATTCTCTCCCAACGCCCACTATCAAAACTCCTTCAGCCAGGGGATCGAGGGTGCCTCCGTGCCCCACGCGCCGCTCGCCGGTAATTTTGCGCACCCTATCCACCACGTCATGGGAGGTCATCCCCTTGGGCTTTCTGAGATTAAGAATCATCTCGCACTCCTTTAAGTATGGAAGTGAGCTCTGCGAGGGTTTGGTCTTTGAAAAAGATCAAAGCTCCCAGATACACCAGGAAAGCCAAGATGAGAGTAACAGGAAAAGGAAAGCCAACTGCCCCCGCTCCCAAGACAACGGCGGCCATGATAAGGGTCGCTTTAATGGTTGGCCCCAGGCGAGGTAGCACCTTAAATGACGAGAGCTCCTTGGCTTTTGCCCATAAAGAGCCGTTAATGGCGAGTTGGGCAATGACGCTGGTCCAAGCGGCTCCCACTATCCCGAAGACGGGGATTAGCAGATAGTTGAGGAATATGTTGAGTACCGACCCGGCAATCCACAAAGGCACCAGCTTCTTTTGTTGGTCGTGGGCAAAGAAAGAGTGGATGAGGATAGTGGCGGGGAAGGTTATGAGCAAAGTGATGGAGAGGACGCGCAAAGACGGGGCAGAACCGAGGTATTCGTTGCCGTAGAAAAGAATTGATATCTTCTCGGCGGTGAGGAAAATGCCGGTGCTCAGCGGAAGAGCCATTAACATAACCATCGAAAGTCCTCTTTCGAGCACCTCTTTGAATTTATCGACGTTTTTGCCCGCCAGACGAGAGAGTGCCGGGAAAAGCCCCCCCACGATAAAGGCCGGGAGAAGATAAAAGAAAGCAATTGGTTTTTGGGCGGCGGCGTAGAGTCCCACCTGGGTGGCATCAAAGAACCACCCGATCATGACGGTATCGATATTCACCAGGAGAGTGCCAAAGATGGAGGCGATGGTCATGGGCCAGGCGGCGCTCACAATCGACCTTACCAAAGAACGGTCAAAGTTCGAGAAGATGTTTTTGACATAGGGGACGAGGAAGTAAACGGTTGCTAGAAATCCCAGGCCTGCTCCCAGGGCATAAGCCAGGGCAAGAGCCTCGGGACTGGGATTTAATATGAGCATGGCAAACCCCGCCCCCACTATCACGACTTGAGTAAAGATATTAATAATGGCCTCCAGCTCCATGCGCTCTTCCGCCCTAAAGATAGAACTGCCGAAGCGGCGCAGGGAATCAAAAAGGAATAAGCCCGCGACAGCATAGATCAAAAAGTTGCTAATGGGGATGCCGGTTATAAAAGGAGTACCCAACAGGATGAGAGCGAGGGAGAAGAATACTAGGATTGTTTTGAGAGCGAGCGAGGTTGAGAAAAGAGCCGCCCTTTGCTCTTTATTCTTGGCTACCTCTCGTATCAAGACGCTGCTTAACCCCACATCCGAGAAGACAGTGATGATAGCTGCCAGGTTGGTCATATAGGAAAAGGTTCCGTATCCGGCAACTCCCAGGATCCTGGCGGCGTAAAAGATGATGGCCACTCTTAAGAACCTACCTGTAATTTCACCAAAAGAGAGCCAGAAGGTATTCTTGGCTATAGTCTGGGCGGTAGATTGGTTTGAGAAGAGAAAGCGCTTTAACTTCGAGCTGTCCCCAGGCTTTGGCATATCTCCAATATAGATTTATAACGCCTTATATTCAATGAGCTTATGGCAACGCAGAGAAAAACCGATACATCCAAGATATTAATCTATGTTGTTATTCTGTTGGCGGTCTTGGGGTAACTGATGCATATAACAAAGTATTTAGTAGTTTAGTCAACTGAACCAAGTAGGTGGGTTGACATAGTATCTCATTTCGATTATCGTAGAAAAGAAGC
>JAXMKI010000003.1:0-6433 GCA_034374545.1 Patescibacteria group bacterium
GGCTTTTCTCGTCTTGGATGAAATCAGCTAAGGTCGATTTGTCATCTTCATCCCCAATGGGAGATTCCAAAGAGACAACCTCCTGGGATATCTTTTGAATATTGCGCACCTTGTCCACCGGCAGATCCATCTCCAGAGCTATCTCTTCCACCATCGGCTCCCTACCGAGCTGCTGGGCCAACTTTCTCTTGGCCTGGGTGAATTTGGAAATGGTCTCCACCATGTGCACCGGAATTCTAATGGTGCGGGATTGGTCAGCCAGGGCGCGGGTTATAGCCTGGCGAATCCACCAAGTGGCATAGGTTGAGAACTTGAAGCCTTTGGTGTAGTCAAACTTTTCCACCGCCTTAAAAAGGCCGATGTTGCCTTCCTGAATCAAATCCGATATCGAAAGCGGGCTGCGGTTGACATAACGCTTGGCGATTGAAACCACCAGTCTTAAATTGGCTTTAATAAGCCACTGGCGAGCCGCCTCATCCCCCTTTAAGATCTTTTTAGCCAAATCCTTCTCTTCTTGGGACTTCAAAAGAGGCGTCTTGCCAATCTCCCTAAGATACATCTGTACGTTATCGGGCAAATTGCCTTTGATGCTGGTGGCCTCCTTGAGCTCTTTCTCCGTCACCTCCCCGGTGGATTCCCCTAAAAGCGACTGCACCTCAATAACCCGGAGGCTGTGCTGTTCGAGTTCATCGTAGATGCGATCTAGAAAGCTGGGGTTTTCTTCTATCTGGGGGAAGTACTCAAGAATTTCCAGATCGGTAACAAAGCCTTTCTCCTGACCGCGGACAATGAGGGCCGCAAGCTGTGCCTCTTTCTCAACGGCGGTCTTTTTGGCAGGACGCTCGGCAACTGCCCTTTTTTTAACCTTAACAGAGGTCTTCTTTTTGTTAGCGGCCCCCTTCTTAACTACCTTGGCCCCAGGAGTCTTGCGCTTAACCTTTGGCACAGCTGCTTTAGGCTTCCTTGACGCAGTCCTCTTCCCTGAGGTAGCTTTCTTAGCCTTACTTTTCTTAGGAGCCGCCTTTGACATGTTTTATATGTTGCATTTTACGGGTGACATCGTCAAACTCTTTCAGTCTCTTATCCAAAATACCGCTGTCCCCCGATCTCTCAGCGGCCAGCACTTCCCTGCGAAGATTCTGCCTAATGGCGTCTAGGTATTCTAACTCTAACTCCTGCAAAAGCCTATCAAGTTCCTGCGCTTCCAAGTCACCGACTCCTTCAAGCTCAAAGCCCGGATGCAAACTCAAAAACTCCACCATCTCTTTGACTTCTCCCGTGGCCTCAACCTCGCCCACCACAGCCGCAAAAACACGGGCATAGAAGTCTGGTAAAAGTTCGAGCGCCTCCTCAACCTTACCTCTTAAATCCTCTCTGCTGTTGGCGATATAAATAATGCGCTCGGCGATGGCGTCTTTTCTGCCAAGGCGGCGGTCTTTGGGAGCCTTCTCCTCTGTTCCGACGGGACTTCCCTCACCCTCGAGGGGCGCCTCCATTTCAGATATCAAATCTTTCTCCGGGGTAAGGGAACGAAAACTAAGCTCCCTTAACCAATGGCTACGCTCCACTCCGCTTGAAAGGGCGGCTATCTTGGAAAGCATATTGCGCACGGCCACTTTCTTATCTTTGGCTGAATAGCTCTTCTCCGGGTTGAGGTAGTAGTCTAGGTAGTATTCCATGGCCGGACGGGCCTTTTTAAGAGCCTCTTTTACAAAGCCTGGATCATCCGCCGCCGCCTCTGCCGGGTCCTTGTATTTACCAAGCTCCATTACTAAGACGCTAAAATCTTCCCCGCCGGCCATATCGATGGCTCGCTCAGCTGCCTTGATACCTGCGTCGTCTTGGTCAAAAGCCACCACCAACTCTTCCGCCACCCTGCCCAAGGCCTTTAAGTGGTCTCTTGTCAGGGCAGTACCCGAAGTGGCAACCACATTCTCTACGCCTTCCTGCCAAAGCTGGAGAAAATCCATCTGCCCCTCCACCAACAAAACCCTGCTCTCCTGGCGGATAGGCTTTTTGCTCTGCCAGAAGCCATAAAGCACCCGGGACTTGTTGAAAAGCGGCGTCTCTGGAGAGTTGATATATTTGGCCAGAGTATCGCTGCTGCCGGGCAAGATCCTGCCTGAGAAACCAACTGGCTTGCCGAAGTGATTGTGAATAGGAAACATTATCCTGCCTCTGAAGCGATCCAGATACTTGCCCCTCTCGGTCTTGATAGTCAAACCGGCCCGAACGATATCTTCCATGCGGAAACCCTTGTTGACCAGTTCGACGGTAACCTCATCAAACTTATCTGGAGAAAACCCGATCTCAAACTCTTTGACCGTTTTGCCGGTTAGGCCCCTGCCCTTGAGATACTCAATGGCCTCCTTGGAATTCCTCAACTTAGCCTCAAAGATATCCTTGGCCGTCGCTACCAACTCGTAGAGATTGTTCAACTGGCGCTGGTCGGCCGATGAGGTGCGCTTCAAATCCACCCCCGCCTTTTCCGCCAGCACCCTTAGGGCTTCGTAAAATTCCAGGTTCTCATAGAGCATGAGGAACTTGAAGATGTCACCTCCGAGACTACATCCAAAACAACGCCACATCTGACGCTCCGGAGAGACCATAAAGGAAGGCGTTTTCTCTTGGTGAAAAGGGCACAGGCCCTTATGGTTTTTGCCCGCAGGCTTGAGCTGGACATAACCCTTCAGAAACTCAACTAGGTCCAGCTTCTCCTTTATCTGTTCTACCGGAGTCATCGACTCTTAATACTGTCGTGCCTTATGAAAGCGGCTTCGATAATGCGGTCAAACAGTTCGGGCAAAGTCAGGCCGTGGGCAATAGCGGCTTGGGTAAATGGACTCATTTCAGCCATCACTGGGATGGTATCTATCTCCAAGACATACAAGTTTCCATCCTCCCCCAAGATCATATCCAGGGAAGACAAACCGGAGGCGCCCACAAGTTGGTGCGCCCGCAAAGCGACTGCCTGAGCCATACCCGCTTCCTCGGAAGAAATTGCGGGAGGCGAGGTGTTCACTAAGGGCCGGTTAGTATATCCTCTGCTCACTTGCATAACCGGCAAAGGAAAGGCATTCCCCAGACCATCATCAATGACAGAGCAGGTCAACTCCCTCCCTGGAATATATTCCTCCACTAATATAGAGGAGCTATAGCTCAAGGCCCGATCCATCATATTCTTAAGCTCCGATGCGGTCCTGGCCAAACCAACCCCCACCGAAGAACCCCTATTGGAGGGCTTCACTACTGCCGGCAAATCAACGCTATCTAGATCCAGATTCGAAAGCTCGTGCCCCCTCAATATCAAAGACTTTGGCGTGTTCATGCCGTGAGCCCTGAAAAGCCTGCTACTCAAGATCTTATTCATACCCAAAGCGCTGGCTAGGTGGTCGCTGCCCGTATAGGGCAAGTTGATTTCTTTTAATAGCTCCTGAACAGTCCCATCCTCTCCGTATTCACCGTGCATGGCTATGAACGCCACGTCTACAAACCCTGGCAAATCAGCAACGTCAACCGTCCACTCGCCGGTGCGACTTATAACAAGCGGCACTACGTCGTACTTAGCGGGATGCAAATTTGCGTGTACCACTTTGCCGCTAGCTAGAGAGGCTTCATGCTCATTTGAGGGCCCACCCACCAAAAGAGCCACCCTTGTCTTGTGGGTTTTCATGCCCTAAATATACAGGAAATGGCCACCTCTACTCAACCACTACCTTGCCAAAGTGGTTCGCGCTCAAGTGATTGTGGTATGCCCACTCTCCCTTCTCGTCGAAAGTGAAGCTCCAAGTCCCTCCGGCAGCTACACTCTCACAGGCGTCAAAAAGCACTCCCGCGGCCGCGCTGGCACAAAGATCTATGCCAGAACCTGGATACACGGAGTGGGTGGGGTGCATAGCCGAAGCCACCCAGAAATCACCGCTGCTCTCGTTTACGAAGTGAACGGTACCTCCCTGGGCAACCGTAACTGGGCTGGGGCTGAAACCTTGGTCGGTGTATGTGACGGTGGCCTCATCTAACACCTGGATTTCCTCTCCATTCACCTCTTCGTTTTCTTCCAAAGTCTCGTTCCCTGTGGGGACCTCAACCTGCACCCTGGAGAAATACCAGAACCCAAGAACCGCCAAAGCTACTATCACGATGGCTGCAATTGTTTTGTTATTCATATTGATTGATTAACTTAGCGACCTTTCCTCAAATTATACCCGCTAACTGGCTTCAATCGAAGATGTAGACTAGATACTTATCAATTTCCCTTTGATCCACGCCGTAGAAGCTCTCTCCTTGCCGATGGAGATCTCTGGCCAATTTGACCCCCACGAACCTCCAGTGCCAAGGCTCGAATATGTAATAGGCGTTCCCCGACGGGTATGAGAGGATAAAACCGTATTTATAAGCATTTTCCTGCAGCCAGATATAGGCATCGGTGCTACCAAACCCGCTCAGGCCAACCCCTATATCTTTAGTGGTGACATCAACGGTGGTACCCAGTTGATGCTCGGAGTATCCCTGGTCCGCCGAAAACGAATTGGCGGTACCGGCGCCGTAGGTGACAATGTAGCCCGCTTTCAAAGACGACTGAGTCCCAAATGATCTATAGGCGGAAGTAACATACATCTCGACCCCATCATCTTTGGCGTCAGAGAGCATGTCTTCTAGGTATGACAAAACTGATGAGTGAATTAAAAGATTTCTCTCTGCATCGATACGATACTCCATACTTATGGGAGAGAGTGAACTGGGAATATAGTGTTCGTTTAGAAAAGAAACCTTTGAATACTTCTGGAGCAATTCGGCATCCAGCTTGCTCAGCTTATCCAGCACCCCCACGGTTTCTGCAATGTCCCCTACTTCCTTTCCCAGGTCTTGCACCTTCTCACGCTCCCCCTCGAGCTCACTTTGAAGATTTACTTTTTCATCCTGAACTTGCGACAAATCCTCTTCCTTGATTCCCAACCTTTCTTCAAGAGCCAATTTGTCACTCTCAAGCACCTGGTATCTATCCCACAGATTCCAGTAAGCAAAGCCCGCCGCTATTACAACCAATCCCAAAACGGCCCCTATGGATCCTAGGGCAATTCGTTTGGAGAAGAATGTTCTCTGCACCTTATTCAAAATACTAATTTATGACAGCAACACTCCTCCGTCTACCACTAACTGAGCGCCAGTTACATACGACGATAAATCGGAGGCAAAGAACAGGGCCGCTCGCCCGATATCATCCGGCTCACCCATCCTGCCCATAGGGATCTTGGCCAAGAAGCCCTCTAAGAATTTATTCATATCAACGCCCTTGGGAGCTTTCATCCCGCCTTGGAGCGCCGCTACTCCTGGTGTAGCAATGGCTCCGGGAGCAATGGCATTCACCCAAATTTTATGTGGCGCCAGTTCCAAAGCTATGTTTTTGGTGAAACCCCAAACTCCGTGCTTTGAAGCATCATAATGAGCCAAGCCCACAGAGGAAGGGTGCAGAGCGTCTATAGAGGTTATGTTTATGATTCTGCCTCCGCTTTTGCGCTCTATCATCCTGTTAGCCACAGCTTTAGTGCAAAGATACACACCCTTTAAATTGATATCTATTACCCTTTCAAAATCCTCTTCACTCATACTCATGACCGGAATGCTCGGGTATATGCCTGCGTTGTTAACTAAAATATCGACTTTGCCCAAAGTATCTTCTACCTTCCTAACCATCTCCTCGACAGCCTCTTTGTCCGATACATCCACTTCTACGGCCATGGTCTGCCAGCCACTCTCATTAAGCTTTTCGCTAGCCTTCGTAGCGCCTTCGCCATCAATATCCGCCACCGCCACCTTGGCCCCAGCTTCGGCGAGGCGGGCAACAATTCCCAGTCCTATACCCACTGCCCCACCGGTGACAATGGCTGTCTTGGAAGATAAATCTATCAAATCTTTAAGGGGTGTTTGCTCCATTGCCCACATTATACCACCCAAACAATTGGCAGTATAATTGGTACATATATGGGTAAAGTTGCCCTCTGGTATAAACAATACGTTCTGCCAACCGTCCTGGTTGGTTCTCTCACGGTAGGAGCGGGAATGTTTGCTCTACCCTATGTCTTTTCAAGAAGTGGTTTCTGGGTGGGTTCCCTCTACCTAGTTTTTTTCACTTTAATATTCATCAAGATTAACAACGACTACGCGTTCATTATTGGCGAACATTCAGGTAAATACCGTTTTGCCAGCTACGCCGGTGAACACCTAGGTAAAACGGGCTTTTGGGCATCTATTTTAGCCGTAGGGGTAGGACTCCTTCTAACCTTAACTGTATACGTGATCCTCTCGAGTAGCTTTTGGAATCTTATTAGCTCCAGCGGCCAAGGAATATCCAACTATGTTTTCTGGGCTATTAGTTCTCTAGCCATAGTCGCCTCGCTTAAAAATCTCCTTAACCTCAATACCCTTATCTCCA
>JAXMKI010000004.1:0-2715 GCA_034374545.1 Patescibacteria group bacterium
TCCGTCCCACCTGGACCTTAATATCCTGGAGGGTGGTGGTCGCCTCTTCTGGAGTGAACTTGTAGGCTATGGCGCCTCTGGGAGCCTTGCCCACCACTCCAAGTTCCTCAAAGACGCTCTTGTCATTTATAACAACTACTATCCCGTCTATTTGATATGGCAGATTACCTCTTCCCCTCTCCCATTTTTGCTTGTATTTAATAACCTCTTCCAGGGCGGATAATTGTTTGTGGTGCTTGTTGTCCGTCTTAAAACCCAGCTGGTGCAAAAGTGCGTGTTCCCTAGCGTGCGTCTTTTGCCCCAGGTCCGTGACCAAGGCGTACATTATGGCATCCAGCTTCCGGGAGGCGGCTATCTTGGGATCGAGCTGCCTGATGGACCCGGCGGCGGTATTGCGGGGATTGGCATAGGCCTTATCGCCACGGCTCCCTTGTTCTTGGTTGATCCGTTCAAATTCTTTCTTGGTCATAAAGATCTCTCCTCGCACGATCAATCTTTCCGGAACCCTCGTCTTGGCCAGGTCGTTAAGGTTTAAAGGGATGGCTTCTACCGTCTTCACGTTGGCCGTTACGTTCTCCCCCATCAAACCGTCTCCGCGGGTGGCTGCCAGGGTCAAAATTCCTTTTTCATAAGTGAGCTCTATAGCAAAACCGTCGATCTTGAGCTCTACGTATAAATCGGAGACGATCTTCCGTCCCAGGTGTTTTTCCATCCTCTCCCACCAAGCCCTTAGATCCTCCTCTGAAAAGATGTCATTGAAAGAGAGCATCTGGGATTCATGGCGCACCCTCTTGAACTGCTTGGCGGCCTCTCCCCCAACGCGCTGGGTGGGAGAATCTTGAGTTACCAAATCCGGATATTCGCCCTCTAGATTTGAGAGCTCCCTCTTCAAAGAATCCAGGGCGGCGTCGGATATCAGGGATCTGTCTTGCGTGTGGTATGCGTGGCGATATCTGTTGACTTCCTGTTTAAGCTTCTCGATTCTTTTTTTAGCTTCACTTTTATTCATCTCCTCCAGGTGGTCCATCAAGTTGATTGCCGAAACTCTCTATCCCCTCAAGGAAGATTATGAAAGCGCGGGCCGCCCTGCTCGAGCGTCCCCCGGCTCTGGCCACGGTGCAATTCTCGTCGAAGTTGACCACGTACTCTGTATCCCCGTTGGAGAACTCGTCGCCCAGATCCTTGGACCTTATCGGCCCGCCGCCGCCCTCATCGCAATGGTTATTTCTATATACCTCAAACAGAGCTCTTTCAATGCCGGCGTCGGCCGCAAAGACTGCCCTGGCCGAGGCTTCGGCATCAGCCGTCTGGCGCAATTGGAAAAGGACCAGCAAACCCATTAAGGTGGCCGCCCCCAAGACCGCGCTCGATATCAAAAGCACACTCATGATCATTACCTGCCCTTTTTGCTTTTCTTTATTCATTTCCTCCCGGGTTTATAATTCTGGAACTGACGCTGGTTTGCATAACCAAAGGTGGAGCGCTCTTATCCAGCTCCACCCCTATCGCAACAGTGACCAAAGGCGGCTGATTAGCGTTGTTTTGCAAAAAGAACTTCAAACTATCCACCTTTACATCAGCTGAGGTTATAGGTTCGAGATCATCCACCAAGTCACAGCCGGCACTGCCGGGACTCTCACACCTACCGATCACCCCACTTTCAATATCACCAATCAGCCCGTATGCTACGTAGTTGCCAAAACCGTTGCGGAATCGAAGCTCGCCAAGCTGGCCCTCGCTCTCAAAAGCGAAACCGGTCCTCGCCTCGCGGGCAATTTGCTCCAGGGCCAGGGTGACGTTGTTCATAGCCTCGGTGATGCCCACTACCGCCCTTTGGGACCTGAGGGTTTGAAGGAAGATGCCGCTTGATAGACCCAGGACGACCAGAAAGATAGTCATGGAGACCAGCAACTCCATTAAGGTAAAGCCGGATTGGTTGTTGGTAATCCTTTTCATGATTGCGCCGCCGGATATCTCCAGCTATAGAAATGGTCTTCGACTTCGATCTCCGATTTCAGGCCTCCCCGGCCAGTCCAGTTGACCTTGGATATCACATTCAGCTGGTTGGGGCCGACATTTTCAACTTCCAATACCCGCGTGAACTTGCTGCTGACGCCCGAGACCGCCTGGCAGTCATAATATCCTTGGGAGTTAAGATAGAGCTCCTTCTTGCAACCCGGCGCGTTTAGTACTTCGCTCTGGTAACCAACGCGGTAGTTGGTGCCGTCGGTAGAAAAGCCGGCGTTCCAGGCAGCCCCCGCTTTGTAGTTGCTATCTAAAATGTTTTTAGCTATCTCAATGCCCTCAGAGGCTAGATTGACGGCCACGAACTGATCGGCCGCCACTCTGCTCAAACCCAAAGAGCGGGAAAGCACGCCAAAGATTCCCAAAAGCCCCACCAACATCAAACTAACAGCCACCATGGCTTCTATGAGAAGCTGCCCCTTTTGTCTGTTATTCAAGTCTGACTTGTCCATTTTCACTGACTATTACACGAAGGTTTATAATCTCGTCTTTTAAAGTCACCGATAGCTCGCTTGGATCATTGTCGCCGAAGCTAACCAAGGGCTCCGGCGGGATAAAGATCACATATCCCCCGTCGGATAGCATCTCTATCCCACTGTCTTTCAAAAACAGCTCGTTAAGCTCGCCTGTTAGAGCGACATCCTGAGTTCCATTATATCCATAATCCCCCACCTCTCTCGAACATCTGCT
>JAXMKI010000005.1:0-5999 GCA_034374545.1 Patescibacteria group bacterium
AGAGTCCATAAATTTATGAGCCACCCTCATTGCCCAATTATATACTTAAACAGGTTCTAACATCCTCCAGTCCCTGACCCAGACACTTGTTTTTGAGTATTGAAAAGACCCCGCAAAAACTCTTACACTGCTTGATAGTGCTTGGTTCGCAACCGAGTTACAGCGCAACTGTCAGCTAGTACGAGATGCGTCGTTATTCAATCTGTAGCTAGCTATTAAGACTAGAGAACTCGCCAAGACTATATGTTCAAAGACTGATATAATCAGCCTCATGGGGCTTGGGTCTATAGAAAAATCGGGTTCTAAATACGAAGCTTCTGGAGAGAGTGATTTCAATCCCGAAGAAGATCTCCTTGAGGCATCTGCGAAGTTAGAAGACCCCAGCGAAGTTATTAAAGCAACGGCATTGTTGGCTAATGACGTGTCTGACTCAAGTATAACTAAAGCGCATACATCCGAGTTGCCGCAAAAGGAGCCCATCTCTTACTGGACAGAGAAAGTAGCCCTAGAATTTCTTCGAGATAGCCTTAGGGGAACCGATGTGGAAAAGGTTTTAGAAAACTTTGAAACAGCAGATATAGGCGAATTGGTCATGGAGCTCATTGATGCAATAATCCAACAACACGTTGACGGGAATAGAGAGTTGTTTGATAGAGACGAGTTAGAAGAAGTATGGTCATCTGCGGAATTCCTAAAAGAGTTAGCGCACTCTCTTATGGATAGAGCATCCAGAGAAATTATTAAGCTGTATGGCGGACCCCAAGGAGTAATAAAGAAGGGCATTGAATTAACTGAAGAACAAAAGGGAATCTCCGAAGCGATTGCGAGTATAAGGTACAAACTTTTTTCGGCACTAGGCCTAAATCAATTAGATACAGATGATATCCAGGCTGCCCTTAGGTCCAGGCTATGGTATTCAGAAAGTGTCTATGAAACTATGGACGAGACGATGGATTTAAGCAACAAAACACTCGACGCTATGATTAAGTTGGAAACTTTGAGACCAGGAGCGGTCAAGATGCTCCACGATACATATGGCATTAGATTCTTTGGCAGGTACGACCTATGGAAGTTGATTGATCAGATAGACGGTAAATTAGACCACCGTCGTAAGGTTTTATATACAGCGGCTAGCGATCGCAATGGAGCTTTTGATCATATGTATAGTAGAATGGTACTTTTTGATGATGATAATAATAGGATAGTAGTGGAAGGAGCCACCCTCATGGAGATTGGCAGACGCTTAGTTAGGTTGAGCAGACAGATCGGGCCCATCGAGGAACTAGTGATAGCAGGACATGGTACCGCTAGTGGTGTGCGTTTGGGTGAGAATACCAGGTTAGAACAATCGCAGGTTGTACGATCTAAGGGACTTACGAGATTAACAGATAGGAAAGTGATCTCTGCAACCACATCCGTTATTTTTATGTCTTGTAAAACTGGGGCAAGAAAGGGAATGAAGAAAGGAATAGCCTCCTCTTTTGCTAAACAAACCGGTGTTAGGGTTTATGCTCCTAAACACAACTCAAGTGGTGGCTTTAGAAAAATGGGAGGAAAAGTTGAATACAATATCAGGACCAAAAAAGGTAAACGGCGCACTGTGGACACCAGGATGTTTTAAATATGTTGTTAGAAAAAATGCAGGAGTTGGGCCCGGACTTCTTTGATATGTTCGGGGTATTGGCCTTTGCCTATGTAATCTTTTTCGCCCACATGCTTTTGCGGGGAGAGGAACTACCCAGAGGATTTACTACCTTTTTGTTGCTTATAGGCTTGGCTGGACTATTTATAGACATATTCTTCGCCTCCTCTATCTTAGGAGATCTTTAATTTCTCCCAAGATATAAAAAGAACCCGTCACTACCCAGGTTTTTATGGCACTGGATTTGATGTAGGTCACGATGTCTTCGGCCTTGGGAACGTAGAGGATATCTTTTGCGTTGGCTAATGGCTCCAAGTCTACTTGGGGGCGTACCATATCGAGCTCTTTGGAGTGATATCTGGTGAGGATAATAACACTCGCCCTTTTCTTTAAGATCTTGAGTTTGCTCTCCGGGTCTTCTTTGCTTGAGGCGACGACAAAACCAACCCGTTCATTACCGTATCGTTCTTTTACCGCATCTATTAAGGCTGTTAGTTTTTGTTCGTTGTGGGCTCCGTCAAAGACAAACTCTCTTTCACCCTCAAGGTTTGCTATCTCAAACCTGCCAGGGATTTCGAAGTCCTTGATAGCATTTTTGACGGCAGTGGGCTTGATATCCCACCCGTCACGTTTTGCTATGTATTCAGCGACCTCCAGGGTCAGGGCCAGGTTGGAGCGGTTGTGGGCGCCGTAGAGTTGTCTGTTAAGTTTGGGTAGATTGGAGATGCCGTATCTTTTAAGGGTCTTTTGGGCATCGACCACAGTGAGCTTGGCTTGAACCTCAAGACATCTTGTCCTTATGGCCCCCATCGCCTCTTCGGACTGGTGGGCACTGAAAACCCGTTGGCGGGTTTGTATAATGCCTGCCTTTTGGGAGGCAATCTCTTGGAGAGTGTTCCCTAGGATATTCATATGGTCATATCCAATAGAAGTAAGCACGCAGAGTTTATCGGGCCTGGTAATAGTGTTGGACGTGTCTAGTTTGCCCCCCACTCCGGTTTCCACGATACAATAATCAACTTTGCCCCTATTGGCAGCGAGAAAACCGAGAGCCATCAATGTTTCAAAATACGATGGGGGAGTTCCCATTTTCTTCATTGCGGCATAGTTTGGCAGGAGCCTATTGAGAACCTGGACAAAACTTTTATGGGACAGCTTTTTGCCTCCGATCAGTATTCTCTCTCGAAGATCGTATGCGTGGGGGGAGGTGATGAGAGCGGTTTTCTGGTTGTGAGCCTCAAGGATGGATGATATGAGATGGGACGTTGTTCCTTTCCCAGAGGTGCCGGCTATATGAATCGCCGGATGAGTATTCTGGGGATTGCCAAGAGATGCCATCCATAGCTTTGACTGCGCGAATCCACCCTTTCCCTTGAATGCGGTAGCGCTTGTCTTGGGGACTGTGGTAACCAGAAATTGATAAGCCTCTTTGAAGGACGTTACTTTGTTCATATCTAATACTGGCATAACTTTAGAGAGAGCCTGCAAGTTGTCAACGAGGTTCAATTTGCCTATCCTTTACTCTGAAGCGCCCGTAGTTCAGCTGGACAGAACGCCGGCTTGCGGAGCCGGAGGTCACAGGTTCGAATCCTGTCGGGCGTACAGGCAAATTGTATGCTGTAGTAGAATTATTCCTATGGGACCATTTGGTAAAATAGAAGATTCCGGCGGCGAGGAAGAGATTTCCGAGACTTTGCCTACCAGTCCAGAAGACCCAGAGCCGTCTGGAGTTCATGGCAGTATAGGACGTAGCGAAAAACCATCTGATTCAGACAGAGTTCACATGAGTCGCAGAGGAGAGGCTGGCAAGTCAGTACCCCCTGAATCGTCAAGCCCCAGAATGAGTAGTGGGCTACGAGGTAAGGGCCTCGAGAGACCCAAAGGAGATGACTCCGAGCTTACAGAAGTTACCCATAGTATAGGACGAAAACCACCGAGCAAAATCATCAGCAGCATGGGTAGGAGGAAATACGAAGCCCTGCGTCCCAAGTCTCGAGAAGCAAAGACCGTATCAATGGAAGGAGTTGATGTCCGTCAAGCATCGACAGAGCACCATCAAGATGGAGTAGCCTACAGCACAGAAACAAAAACCTTCGTTGTTTGTGATGGTATGGGGGGAATTGGATCGGCGACTGAATCTAAGGATAACTTTGGATTTGCGCTCGCTCAGGCAATATCAGAACAGCCCGACATAGGTATCCTGGAGCAAGATGATGGAGTTGGTCTAATTCTTGAAAGAGCCATAGCCATTCTCGAATTGATGGGGATAGATGTTGATGGAGATCTGCAGACTAATATGGAAAGCAGGATAGTGACTAGCATGGGGGGCGGAGCGGCTATGGCTTCGACGGTCGCTGCTGTACAGAATATTGAAGGAACCAATAAGTGGAGAGTAGCTACGTTAGGAGATTCGTCTGTTGTGGTGGTAGATGAATCAGGGAAAATAAAAGAAGGATATGGTGAGGCGTGGCAACTGATAACCAGAGGCAATACGGATAGAAATGGAAGCGCTGACGAGTTGCCGCTTAGCAGTTTTATAGGAGTAAATAAAAAGGATGGCACACCTGTTGTGAGGTACGAAGCCCGTGGCCTAACCTCTCAGTTCGCGGAGATTGACGCTCTCTCTCCAGGCGACAGAATAGTTATAGTTTCAGATGCATATATGCAAAAAAGTCCGCCAGAGGTATTGATCAGAGATATGAATAAAACCAACGAAGAGTGGGAAGCCAGTGCTCAGCCGAGTGGTGGAATGTATGGAGACGATGCATCGATGATTATTATTGATCCAAGTAGGGCTTAAATTATCACTCCACTAAGTTGATGAAAATAAGTAAAATAGTATGAACGGCAATCCTTTTGAGGGAATACACGAGCCTGTCTTTACCCCCGAAGAAGTGCAAGAGCTTTTTGAGCAATTGGGTGTGAGAGAATTTGAGGATGTACGGAGGCTCGAAGACGAAAGGGGTCTTTACTTATGGGATATTGCCATTCCTGGTGAAGATGGGGGTACCGAAGAATACTCATATATGAGGGGAGGCCGGTATCCGGAGGGACAAGCTTCGATTACAGCCATCCATAAGGTTTTCTACGATAAAGACGGCACCCCAATAGGTGGGCAGTCAGTGGCTAAATACATAGAGGGAGAATGGATATTGACTCTCCCAACGCCGCCCCGATTATCTTCAATTACCCGTCAAGAAGCGTATGAGATCTGGATTAATCAACAAAATGAGTAAGATAATATTGGGAGCGCTTCTCCTGGCGATAGTGGCCTTTTTGTTAATATATGGCGGCAGGCTGGGTGAGGTATATACTGTCATCCAAGAGAAGCTCAATCCACCAGTCATGGAGAACCCCAGAGTCAGAGGCCCCACTGGACCGCCATCAGTAAAGGGGCCGACTGGACCGCCTCCAGCGTATTAAAAGGCGGGTATCGTATAGCGGTTATTACCACAGGTTTCCAACCACGCCGCCGATTGTAAAGGGACCAGCGAGTCCACAGTTCCTCAAATAATGTTGGGTTCCTTGTGTTATTTTAATTGAACCCCTGTACCTAGCATGGTACAATAGAATATGTGAACTTACTAAAAGAAAGGGCTGTTTTATTGAGAGAAAGGGGCGACTCTTATAAAATGATTTCTGAAAAACTTGGGCTATCCAAAAGCACTCTAAGTAATTGGCTTTCAAGAGTACCGTTTAAGCCGAATGCCGAAGTGATTAGGAGGGTCCATGAAGCTACATTGAAATCTGGTCTACACAAACGAAAACTCAAGTTTGATTCCATAGAAAAAGCGGGTAAACAAGCAAAAACAGATATAGGGCGATTATCTAACAGAGATTTGTTTATGCTAGGCATTGGATTATATCTCGGGGAGGGAGAGAAAAGCCACGAAAATATCAGGATAGCTAACTCTGACCCGAAAATTATCAAGCTCGGAGTAAAATGGCTATATAACCATTGTGGTATTAAGAGAGACAATTTAAAAGCATTTATTCACCTCTACCCGGATAGTAATATCGACGCTGCGTTATCTTTCTGGTCAAGAATTACTAATATACCCATCTCACAATTTGGCAAGGTAGTAATAGATACTAGGGAAAATAAATCAAAATTACGTAAGCGAAAATTGCCTTATGGCACACTACACCTGAAAACGAAAAGTAATGGCAATCCAAATTTAGGAGTGTACTTACACAGGAGAATTATGGCATGGATAGACAATTGCCTTAAACAAATTACAATGTAGACAATTAGAAAGGCGGGATTAGTATAGTGGTAGTACGATACCCTTCCAAGGTATGGGCGCCGGTTCGATTCCGGTATCCCGCTCCAGAGTGATCTCCAGACCAGCTTGCG
>JAXMKI010000006.1:0-5109 GCA_034374545.1 Patescibacteria group bacterium
ATGCGTTAGATATTCTTATATCTACATCAGTACCGACTGAAGAGATGGTAAACAGCGCAGTAGAAGCACTCGATGATTTAGGAGAAGCAGCTCAAGCTGAGTGCGGATTCTTTTAATCACCTAGGTTCCAATTAGATAAGATTGAGTATTAGTAGCTAGGGCAGGAGGCTAAACCGAAATAATAGGTTCTAACATTGTCCAGTACCCTTCCCTGTTTCTAGCGTTAAAGCCACGAAATAGGTTCTAACGTCGTCCACGATGCGGAGCCTTATCTATCTACTAGATAAGCCTTGATAAAACTCTTAATCTGGGTAATAGCCTCATCTTTCGTTTGTGGATCACTCTTGGCTACGTCAAGAGTGAATATGTATAGGGCTTCATTGCTCAGTCTTAACCACTTCCCGTTTTTGGATAACAGGTAAAGAATCGTAGCGATAGCGATACGTTTATTCCCATTTTCAAAAGGATGATTCTTAATCATTAGATAAAAAAGAATAGCACTTTTCCCCGCAAGACCGATGTAGAGATTCTTCTTACTAAATGTTGCGAATGGTTGTCTCAGGCAACTTTCCAACACACTTGGGAACCGTGTGCCAAAGTCGGGGATGGGCTCATCCCACTCCATAAACTTTTTTGCGATTCTATGAGCGATATATTCAATTTCAGAAACTGTAATGGACTTTGTCTTTGCCATGCCTATTCTTTGCCAAGTCTCTTGAGAGCATCACCATATTCATTGATTGTCTTATCAACCACAATTTCAATCTCTTTTTTGCGTTCTTCTCCGAGCGTCTCTCCAACGAGCTCAAGTAGATGATTTTTTTCAATCACATAGTTGCGACCAACTTTTGTGGCCTTTATCTCCCCAGATTGTATTTTCTGGAAGACGGCAATGCGGCTAATGCCAAGTATCTTTGCTACCTGAACAGTCGAGTAGAGCTCTGCTTTCATTTCTGTAGCTTAACATATGTTAAGTGACGGAATCAATCCTTAACATAGAAGCTTTAATATCTCGTCCTCTGGAAAAGGATGGTGTATACTTATCCTCTATGGCTAAAAGAGATACGGGGGTGGGGAAGAAAAAGAAGTCCCGCTCACACAAGACCCAGAAGAGATTGGCGATAAAGCGTGAGATGCTGGCCAAGAAGGCCGCCAAGAGGCGCAAATAGGCTCTATTGAGATAGGGGTGATATAATTGGTCTTATGAAGTTCGACTCCAAAAAGCTTACCAATATTCTGATCCTGGCCGCTTTGGTAGTCGGAGCACTGGTTTTCTTGTGGTACAGGGGGATAGCACCCGATCTTAGGGAGCGCGTTGGCCAGAATACGGGCCTGGTTGATATAAGTTTTGACTTTGGAGAGGGAGATGTTCTTATCGTTGAAGATGTTAACTTCACCGAAGGCACAGATCTTTTTGAGTTCACTGAGCAAATAGCCAGAGCGAGCGATCTCGCTTTTGATTTTGAAGACTACGGAGACCTAGGGGTTTTGGTTACAACCATAGGGCCAAAGGAGAACGGCCAGGATGGCGGCAAGTATTGGCAGTATCTTGTAAATGGAGAATACGCCCAAGTTGGAGCGAGTATGTATATTCTCCAAGAGGGGGACGAGGTTGAGTGGCTCTTTACCAGCGATGAGCAGGAATAGATATATTTATTTGGCTTTGGGGCTTTTTATATTGGTCGTGGCCTTGCGCCTTGCTCCTCATGCGCCCAACTTTGTGCCCGTTGGAGCTTTGGCCCTTTTCGCCGGAGCCTACTTCCCGAAGCGCTGGGGGTATGGAGTGCCCCTGGCAGCGGTTCTGGCAACGGATGTTTTAATAGGCTTTTACGATCTTAAATTGATGGCCGTAGTTTACCTGAGCCACTTATTGGGTGTCGGCCTAGGCTATTTGATGCGCTCGAGGGTAAATACGGGAAACGTTCTTTTGGGGGCTGTGGGGGGCGCCGTAGCTTTCTTTCTGACTACTAACTTCGCGGTCTGGCTCTTCTCAAGCTGGTACGCCCACACGCTACCTGGCTTATTGCTTGCCTACGAATACGGTCTGCCCTTTTTTAGGAATACCCTGTTGAGCAACCTGGTATATAGCGGAGCCTTCTTCGGGGTGTACGAGTTTGCTAAAAGATATGTCTTTAAGCCCGGATCTGAGCTGACTAAAGCTAGGGCATAAATACAAAAGCACCCTTGATGGGTGCTTTTGCTCTTACTTCTAGCGCCTGAAACTTTCCCGTCTTTGTCGATGACAATCTCGACAAAGAAGCTGGTCCAGGCGGCTGGGGTCGGGCGCAAAAGGAAGCTCCTTGATCTCGGTACCGCACTTTCCACAAGTCCAGTTACCTTGGAACATCTGCTTTTGGTAGCCGTCGCCACGCGTTTCGTCTGCCACTTTGCTCTTGAATTTTATCGAACCTTTTATCGAGCGAAGCGGCTTGTAGAATAATGGCCACCTTGGACTCGAACTAGTAAAGTATACCGCAACGTGAGAGTGGATGTCGATATGGTATAATAAACTTCAAATGAATAAATTAACATACGGTAAGGTAGTGGCTCTGTCGCTACTCATTCTAGTCGCCTCTCCTGCGCTGCCGGTGGTGGCCCAGGATGACGCGGAAGTCGTGGTCGAGGGAGAGGAGCAGGTGGGTGACGCCGGTATTTTGCCCACTAATCCCTTTTATTTCCTCAAAGAGTGGGGGAGGAGCCTGAGGAGGGCTGTGATTTTCGATCCGGTTAGAAGGGCGGAATTTGAGCTCGGGGTGACTGAGGAAAAGGCCAGGGAGTTGGATGAGGTAAGCGGGCTTGAGGGCGAAGACGAAAAGGCCATAGAGCGAGCCACCTTGAACTATGAAAAGGGTGTGGAGCGCCTCAAGACTCGTCTCGAAAAACTGGAAGAGCATTCAGACAACCCTCGAGTGGAAGCGCTTTTGGGGAATCTGGCCGAAAGAGCCGCTGCCCACCAGGAATTGATAGAGAACTTAAGGGTGCGCTACGAACAGTTTGAGAATCTACGCTCCCGCTTTGAGGAAGCCCGAGGGACTATTGACGATACAGTTGAATCCGCGTCCAGGGGCGTCCAGGCTCTTGAGCGCGTCCAGGATAAGATACGGACAAAGATAGAAGAGGGCCAAGATAATGAAGGCTTAAGGAGAGTGCTGGAGGTGATTGAACGCACCAGGTTGCGTCTTCCCGGAGAAGAAGATGGCGAAGAGGCGGATGGCGAGGATAGGCCTCGAGGAGACGTTGAGCTTAGAAGGGAGCTGGAGCAGAAATTCCAGCAGTTTAGGGATGAAGTGGAGTCGACTGGGGGAGCAAAGCCCCTTAGGGACATAGAAGAGAGATTTAGAAGTCAGTTCGAGGTCAAGCCAGATGAGATTAGGGAGCGCTTGGATTTCAGGCAAAAGCTCAATGGAGAGGAACTGAGATTCAGATCTGAAAGCAGAGTTCGTCAAGATGATGGGGATGACGATAAGGATGACCTGGACGACGACAAAGATGAAGAAGAACCTGCTGAAGAGGAAGACGACGATCTGGAAGAGGAGAGAGAGTAATGCGTTTTTGGAAAATACAAATAGCACACGCTCACTGCGACATCCCTTGCGGCATTTATGATCCTCACGCAGCTTTGATAGCGGCTTTGACTATGTTGCGAATGATGGATCTGCTGGGGAAAACCAAAGATGCTCACGAGATTGCGCGGCTGACCGCTGTCAAAGAAGAACATGGTGAAGCTTGCAAGAGAGAGATTAGGGTGATTTGGGGAGACTATTTCAAAGAAGAGCATTTCAAGCAACATCCGGAAATTCACGATTTAGTCCACGAGATTATGCAGCTATCCTCCAAGGGGCGGCAGGGTGCAAACCGCAAGGATGGAGAGGCCCTATTGGAGGCGGTTAATCGTTTTGCGGAGATATTCTGGGAAACTAAGGGAATTAAAACCAAGAGGGTCAAGGCCCCTCAGAGCATAGAGGAGGAGGTGGTAGTTCCGGAGCTGTAATGCACTACAGGGTGTCAGGTTCCAGCATGAAGCCGGATTTTACTAGCGGTTCGCTGGTTTTTGTAAGCCGCAGATTTGGACCCCGGGTTGGGGATGTGGTGGTATTGAAGGATCCTCGTGATGGGAGCAGAATAGTTATCAAACGGGTATCTAGCATAACGGGAGTAAGGCTATTTCTCTTGGGAGATAATCCGTTAGGAAGTACCGATAGCAGGTTTTTCGGGTCGGTAGATAGATCCAATATATTGGGCAAAGTGCTTTTCAAATACCCCCAGAATACAAAAGATTGGTTGAGGCTTCTATTGATAGTCTTTTCTTTAGGTGGTCTGATAGATGTCGCCTATTTGACCTTCAAGCATTTTGAAGGAGGCGAGGTGGCTTGCGGGATTATACCGGGTGCGGATTGTGATTTGGTGCTGGGAAGCGCCTACTCCGAGGTCTTGGGTGTGCCTCTGGCTTTACTGGGTGCTCTCTACTACCTTACGGTGCTGGGACTGGCGGGCTTTTACCTGAAGAGTAAAAAACACCAATTTCTCCAGGCCTTGTTGCCACTTACCGCCCTGGGCTTTCTATTCTCGGTCTACCTAATATATATCCAGGCATTTGTGCTTAGAGCATTTTGTGCTTTTTGTCTGATCTCGGCCCTTACCTCAACGGTTCTGTTGGGGATAACGATCGCGCTGGTGGTTTTGAGCCGAAAAAGGTCGAAGTTAGTAAAATTGTTACATTCATGAACAAACTCGAGAAAAAATGGCTGAGTATTTTGAGAATCGTTGTGGGTTGGCTAATGTTTTACGCCGGTATCACTAAGGTTCTTGATCCGGAGTGGACTGCCGCCGGGTATGCCAAGAGCGCCAAGTCTTTTGCTGGTATGTATCAGTGGTTCGCCGCCTCTTCGCAGATAGATCTGATTAACTTTGTTAATCAGTGGGGACTCACTCTCCTTGGGATATCGCTAATTTTGGGCATAGGGGTGAGGCTTTCTTCCAGCTTGGGAGCGGTCTTGATGGTTTTTTACTACCTCCCCATTTTGGATTTTCCCTACGTCGGAGAACACAGTTTCATAGTGGATGAGCACGTCATCTACGCCCTAACGTTGATTTTCTTTGCCATTTCAC
>JAXMKI010000007.1:0-6329 GCA_034374545.1 Patescibacteria group bacterium
GGGGGAGGAGGTGACAACGATAGATAATCAAAGGTTTACCCTCACCAAGAATGATCTAGTCATCGCCGATGCTAAGGAAGCCCAAGCCATAGCCGGCATTAAGGGAGGCAAGGCCTCGGAGGTGGGGAAGGCGACCAAGGCCATTTTAGTGGAGGCCGCCAACTTTGAGCAGACCTCGATCTACAAGACGTCCAAGAGCTTAAAGTTAATGACCGACGCCTCAACTCGCTTCGCCCACGGGTTGAGTCCTCATTCTGTGGAGATCGGGATGAACAGGGCCCGTTTTCTTCTGGAGCAGATAACGAGGGCCAGGCTGATAGATGCTCTTGATATATATCCCAAAAAACAAAACAGCAGATTAATTGGATATAGCGTAGCTAAGGGTAACGCCATATTGGGCCTGGAGTTGACGGAAGCCCAGGTCCTTAAAAACCTGCGAGCCCTGGGCTTTAAAAAGATTGCCCGCAAGAGCAAGGGCAAAAATGATGATTTCATAGTGGAGGTGCCGCCTTTGCGTTTGGACATTGAGATCTTTGAAGACTTGGTAGAGGAAGTAGTGCGGCTCTATGGCATAGACAAACTTAAGCCCGCCGCCCCTTCTATCAGCCTCACGCCCGCCGGCGAGGGCGATCTGACTATCTTCAAAGACAGGGTGCGCAACACCTTGGTTAATATGGGAATGAGCGAGATATATGGCGCCTCCTTTGTGAAGGGGGGCAGCGAGAGCGCTTATGAGATCGAGCAGCCCTTGAGTGCGGATAAAACGCATCTTAGGCAAAGCCTCACCCAAGGCATGAAAGAAGCTCTGCTTGAAAATTCTAAATACTTTGCGGAGGTTAGGCTTTTTGAACTGGGAAACGTTTTTGACAGGAAACTGGGAGAGCGCACCATGCTGGCACTATCGGTTAAAGGCAAGGGAGAAGAGGCTTTTCTGGAGCTCAAAGGCACAGTGGAAGGGCTCCTTACCGGACTTGGCTTTACCGATTTCAATCTATATCCGGAAAGAAACTCTCTTGAGGTGGAGGTCAACGGAGAGAAGCTGGGAGAGATCAAGCATTATCAAAAAGACAGTGCCCTGGCCGAGCTGGATGCGTTGCGCCTCATGCAAATGGAAGAGGGCGAATTTGAGTATCAGCCCCTCTCCAAATATCCCTCAGTCATGCGCGATCTCTCGATTGCGTTAAGAGAAAGAGTATCGGTGGGGGACATCTTGTCTGCCATAGAGGAAGTCGGGGTGGAGCACGCCAGGGACGTGGATCTCATAGACTACTACGACCCCCAGCACCTGACCTTTCGCATTGTATTCCAATCCGATGACAGGACCCTGAAAGACGCCGAAGTTAGCAAAGAATTCGAGAAGATTGTGAAGTATCTGAAGCGGAAATTCCCTCTGGAAATACGCTAAATCAAGAGCCCAGCAACAAACAGGGGAAAACATCATAGAAATGGTTTAAACACTAGCCCTTTCAGGCCTTGAGCCGCTTGTTTTTAAACCCCTAAATTGGTACAATTAAAGCACCTAAAACTGGGTGTTATTTTTTTGTTATGCCTCCGAAAAAGACACAGAAAAGCGATTATACAGCCAAAGATATTCAGGTCCTGGAGGGCCTTGATCCGGTACGTAAAAGACCCGGTATGTATATCGGTTCCACCGAGAGTAGGGGTCTGCACCACCTGCTTTGGGAGGTATTCGACAACGCCATAGACGAGGTGATGGCTGGGCAGGCCAATCGCATTGAAGTGCGCCTTTTCAAAGACGGCAGCGCTCTGGTCAGGGACGACGGTAGGGGCATTCCGGTGGATATTCATAAGCAGACTAAAAAGTCCGCCCTTGAGACGGTTATGACCACCCTCCACGCCGGAGGCAAGTTTGGCGGCGAAGCCTATAAAGTCTCTGGCGGTCTTCACGGGGTGGGAGTATCGGTAGTGAACGCCCTTTCCAAATATCTTAAAGTTGAGGTTTCTAAGGACGGAGATATATACGTCCAGGAGTATGTCAGGGGCGTACCCAAGGCGAAGGTTAAAAAAGTGGGTAAGAGTAATGGGCAAGATGGGACGAAGATAGTTTTCTTGCCGGACCCGGAAGTCTTTTCCGTAACTGAGTTTGATAGAAAGCAAGTCGTAGACCGTTTCCGCCAGAGAGCCTACCTCACCAAGGGAGTGGCGGTGACTCTCATAGACGAGCGCGAAGAGCAGCCCCTCTATTACGGCTTTCGGTTTGACGGAGGTCTTAAATCGTTCGTTGATTATCTCAACGAAGGCGGATCCAAAGTCATCCATAGCAACATCTTCTACGCTCACAAAGAACAGGAAGGAATAGACGTCGAAGTGGCTCTAAACTACAACGACGGCATTGAGACTGCGGAGCTTTCTTTTGCCAATGGCATCAATACCATTGACGGCGGCATGCACCTCACCGGCTTCAGGGCGTCCCTTACCAAAACCATTAACGACTACGCCCGGGGCAACAATCTTCTTAAGAAGGGGCAGGATAATGTGACGGGAGATGATGTGAGAGAGGGGCTAACGGCAGTGGTGGCCATTAAGTTGAGAGAGCCTCAATTTGAGGGCCAAACAAAGGGCCGTTTAGGCAACGCCGAGGCTCGTACGGCCGTTGAGTCCGTGACATCCACCGCTTTGAAGGACTTTATGGAACTCAACCCCAATGATGCCAAGGCTATGGTTGCCAAAGCGAGCTTGGCGGCGCAGGCCAGGCTGGCGGCCAAAGCTGCCAAAGATACGGTTCTAAGGAAAGGAATCCTCGATGGATTGACTTTACCCGGCAAGCTGGCAGATTGTCTGCCCTCGACTCCCGTCGAGGAGGCGGAGCTTTTCCTGGTGGAGGGCGACAGCGCCGGGGGCTCGAGCAAATCTGCTAGGGACAGGCGCACCCAGGCCATTTTGCCTTTACGGGGAAAAGTGCTAAATGCCGAGAAACACCGCATAGACAAGATCCTGGCCAACAAGGAGATGATTTCTTTGGTCATGGCTTTGGGGACTGCCATTGCCGATGAGTTTGATATTAAAAAGCTTCGGTATGGGAAGGTAGTGATAAATACAGACGCGGATGTAGACGGCGCTCATATACGCACCTTGCTCCTAACTCTCTTTTTCAGATATTTCCCCGGGATTATAGAGAATGGCCATTTGCATATCGCCCAGCCTCCCCTCTACAGGATCTCCAAGGGCAAGAGTTTTGAATATGCTTTTGACGAAGCTGCCAAGGACAAAATAATAGCCAAGATGGGCGGGCCAACTGGCACCTCCATTCAAAGGTATAAAGGTTTAGGGGAAATGAACCCGGATCAACTTTGGGAGACTACCATGGATCCGGCCAGGCGCAACATGAAAGTGGTAACAGTAGGAGACGCCAAGGAGGCGGATAGGATCTTTGATATCCTAATGGGCGGGGAGGTGGCTCCCAGGAAGCACTTCATCCAAGTTCATGCCGATTCGGTCAAAAACCTAGATGTCTAGGCCGGGCGGCTTGAATAGAAGAGGCAACTTCGCTATTATTCCCCTTGCTAATGTTTAGTAAATTGTCGGTATTCCTGAAGGAGTCCCTGAGAGAATTTAAGCGGATCAACTGGCCCACTCGCAAGGAGGCGCTGGTTTTGGTGGGGGTGGTCGTCCTCGTGTCCCTGGCTTTCGCTGTTTACCTGGGCGCTTTGGATTTCCTATTCGTATATTTGCTGGAACTGCTGGTTATATAAAATCAATGAAAGAAGTTACCAAACAAGAGACGACAAAAATACAGCAATGGTTTGCGGTCCACACCTATGCCGGGTATGAGGACGCGGTGGCCAGGTATCTTGAGCAAAGAGTAGAGTCCCTGGAGATGAGGGATAAGATTTTTAAGGTGGTGGTTCCTAAGGAAAAACAGATTAAGATTCGTTCCGGCAAGCGCATCACGGTAGAGGAAAAGATCTATCCCGGATACGTTCTGGTGCAGATGGTCATGGAGCCGGACTCTTGGTATGTGGTGAGGAATACCCCCAGAGTGACGGGTTTTGTGGGAGCTGACTCAACCAATCCCACACCCTTGTCTTTCGAAGAGGTGGAAAGTTTGATGGCGCGCATGGGCAATAAGGAGCCGATTTTGAAATTTGACTTTAAGGTGGGGGAGACGGTACGGATAGTGGATGGGCCCTTCAAGGACTACGACGGCAAGGTCTCTGAGGTTGACGAGAACAGGGGTCGCATTAAAGTCATGGTCCCAGTATTTGGCAGAGATACGGCGGTTGAGCTAGACTCCCTCCAGGTAAAGAAATTATAAAATGGCAAAGAAAGTTAAATCTCTAATCAAGCTTCAAATAGAGGCAGCCAAGGCAACGCCGGCTCCCCCTATCGGTTCAACTTTGGGCCAACACGGCATCAGCATTCAGGATTTCGTGAATCAATTTAATGAGGCCACTAAAGAGATGGCGGGAGATGTGATCCCAGTGGAGATCACGGTTTTTGAGGATCGTAGTTTCGAATTCAAATTGCGTACTCCGCCTGCCTCGGATCTGTTGCGCAAGGCGGCTAAAGTAGGGAAGGGCTCAGGAGAGCCCAACAAAAGCAAGGTGGGAAAGGTATCCAGGGCTCAAGTGAGGGAGATTGCAGAGCGTAAGATGGTGGACCTCAATGCCAACGACACGGAAGCAGCCATGAAGATCATTGAAGGCACCGCCCGCTCCATGGGCATAGAAGTGGAAGGCTAGCCGCGCTCCAGGTTCACCCAGACGTACTTAACTCCATTTTCTTCGCCGTCTTGTTCAAAGGTCTTTTTGGTGAAGTCTGAGTAGTCTGGGAAGAAGATATCTGGGCCTTGGGCCTGGTCGTCGATCAAGGTGAGGTAGAGCTTATCTGTTATAGGTAGTGCTTGCTTGAAGATCTCGCCTCCGCCGATTACGAATATCTCTTCTTTATCTGCCTCCTTAGCCTTTGTCAGGGCTTCTTCTAGGGAGCTGACCACCACTGCGCCTTCGGCTCGGTAGTCGGGATTGCGGGTGATCACTATATTAGTGCGCCCTGGAAGAGTTTGGCCGATAGACTCATATGTCTTGCGCCCCATGATGATAGGGTGCCCCATGGTTAGGCTTTTGAAACGCTTTAGGTCTGCGGATAAACGCCAAATCAGCTCTTTATCCTTACCAAGCGAGTTATCGTACTTGCCGATGGCGGCTATTGCGCTGATTTTGGTCATTTCTTAAGATCTTACCCTTAGGCTATAATCTAGCTAGATAAAAGTATAACCTAAATGTTCGAAGTTGAGATAAAGAGCCTTCTGGGGGGAAAGGAAAAAGCTGACGAGTTACGCAAGAAGTTAACCGACTCAGGTTTTGTGAACGCTAAATTAACCTCAATTCATGGACAGCGTAACCATTATTTTGAGGGAGGGAACATTCAGAAGCTTTACGAGCTGGTGGAGCCCTTACTGGAGGGTAGGGCTAAGGAGAAGTTGAGGCTCATTGTAGATAAGGGCAAAGATATATCGGTAAGAACTCGCGAAGCAAAAGGGAAAGCTCTTTTAGTGCTCAAGGCTTCAGTCGACGATACAACCAGTGCCAACGGTATCTCAAGGGCAGAGTTCGAGGAGGAGATTAAAGGCAAAGGCCTCGATGAGCTCGACACATTAGTTTTGAATGCCGGTTTCAGATATCAGGCTAAGTGGTCTAGGGAGAGAGAAGAGTATGGCGTCGGTGAAGGCATCACAGTTACTATTGATAAGAACGCCGGATATGGATACTTGGCGGAGTTTGAGAAGGTGGTGTCTGAAGAGGGCTTAGTTAACGAAGCTCAGAATGAACTCAGAGAACTTATGAACGAGTTTGGCGCAATCGAGCTACCTCAGGAAAGGCTAGAAAGAATGTTTGCTTATTACAATGAACATTGGCCTGAATACTATGGAACTGATAAAATTTTTACCATCGAATAAACAATATGTTCTTAGCAGACCAAGACATTAAAAAAGCAATAAAGACAGGAGATATCACTATCAATGATTTTGACGAATCCCGCCTTCAGCCTGCCAGCTATGACATCCTCTTGGGGAACAAATTTATCGTCACTAATCTGTACGCGACTGAGTATATAGACCCAGAGAAGAAAATTTTTGCCAACACTCATAATATAGAAGTTCCGGACGGAGAGGCTTTCGTCCTACACCCCGGGGTTAGCGTGGTTGGGTTTTCACGGGATTATTTCGGGTCGGATAAGTACTTAATTGAAGTAAACGGCAAGAGTTCTTTGGCTCGCATTGGTCTTTTGATACACAACTCAGCTTCGTTAATTAACCCTGGACACTACCTAAATATCGCCCTAGAGCTTTGCAATTTGTATACGGT
>JAXMKI010000008.1:0-2731 GCA_034374545.1 Patescibacteria group bacterium
CTTGGGAGCGGTTTTGATGGTTTTCTACTATCTACCCATTTTGGATTTTCCCTACGCGGGAGAGCACAGTTTCATAGTGGATGAACACGTCGTCTACGCCCTAACGTTGATTTTCTTTGCTATTTCACGGGCCGGCAGGTGTTTCGGTCTGGAGGAATGGTTTGGCAAGACCTTTTTAAGCCATTGGCCCAAGCTACAAAAAGTTTGGGGGTAAAGGGAGCTTTTGGGGACTAGAGACGGCCGCCTATCCCAGGCGGTCGTTTTTGATGAAGATCTTGAGTCCTTTGAGCCAAATCCCTAAAGCTTGATTCAAAGGCATGATCGAGGTTAGGTAGTTGAGCTCAATAAGTCCTTTCAAGATCCAGCCTAGAGGGCCGGACACCATTACGGGCCCCAGTTTGGCCACGGCGTGTTTGCCGCCCATGGGGATAACGTAGGGGTATTGCATAGGGTCGAACCGAATTAGTCTTTTTCCCTCCAGGGAGCGCAGGATGTTCCGGGCCGCAATGGAGCCCTCTGAGATAGCGGCGCGCGCCACTTGGGGCACCAAGAGACGGCTACGAGGCGATTTAAAGGCAGCGGCGTCTCCGATGATATACACCTCACCCGATATTTTGGTGCGCCCGGTGGCCTTTTTGGCTTTAAGGGTTCTTTCAACTTCCACCCCTCTGCCGTTAATGAGCTTTAAAGGGAGGGAGGATAGAAGCTCGTTGATCTTGATGCCTGCTGTCCAGATTAAGACGTCGTATCTTAGGCGAACGTCTCCGCTGAGGTTAATCTTATCTCCCCTCACCTTTTCCACTCGCACATTGGTCAAGATGTTGGTGCCGAGTTTTTTGAGTCTGCGCTTGGCCTTTTCGGCAACGTCTTTGTCCAGGGTGCCCAAAATACCGGGGGCGGCATCGATGAGGGTGGTTTTCATATTACACCTAACGTCTTCTCGTTTGAGTTCGGCGAACCACTCCTGGAGTTCGGCTGCCAGCTCAACTCCGGTTGAACCGGCTCCGCAGATGACCACATTCACTTCCTGATTGAGTTTGGCCGATTGCGCTTTATCCAAAATAGCGTCCCTTATATTGAGGGCATCGGTAAAAGTTTTGAGAGTGAGGCTTTTGGCCTCAAGGCCGTCTAGATTGTAGTAGTTGGTCTGGGCTCCCAGGGCGATAATAAGATGGCTGTATGGCAAAGAGTCATTTTCCAAAAGTTCGACTTTGCCCGAGCGCACGTCTATTTTCGTAACGGTGTCCTTGATAAATTGGACATTGTATTTGGCCAGGATCCTCTTGAGAGGATAGGTAACAACCGATTTCAGATCTATGTAGTTGGCGGTTTCTTTGGAGGTGGTGGAGATCTCATAGAGGGTCGGGGTGTAGGTGTGGTAGTCGTTTTTGTCCACCAGGATTACTCGATACCCCCTTTTGGCAAGTTTGTTGGCCCCTCGGCCAAGGACCATAGCCGCCTTGAGCCCTCCGAATCCGGCTCCCAAAATGACAATGTTTCGCATTGGTCCCATTATACCCATTTACGGGAGCGGTTGTTATAATGAAGCTACATGGAACTATCCGACATACTCATCTTAATTGGCATAAGCGTTTTGATTTTGCTTTTGATAAGCCGTAGGGGTTTTCCCCCTAAGGAGGATAACTCGGCGGTTTTGTTGCAAAACCAAATGAATGAGATTAACCGTACCGTGCAAAAACAATATGAAGAGAGCATGCGGATCGTAAAGGACGCCGTTAAGGGTCTCACTAAAATGGAAGAAAATCAAAAGCTAGTTGCCGACGTGGGCAAACAGATAGAGGACTTCCAGAACATCCTCCGGAACCCGAAGCAAAGGGGAATCTTGGGCGAATACGCCCTGGAGATGGTGTTGGAGAAGGGAATGACCCCTAAAAGTTACAAAATGCAGTACAAGTTCCAGAATGGAGATATCGTAGACGCAGTACTTTTCATCCGCGACAAGATTATACCCGTAGACTCAAAGTTCTCCCTAGAAAACTATAACCGGATCGTAGAAGAAACTGACCCGGGCGAGAGGGAAAGGTTAGAAAAAGTTTTCAAACAGGATCTCAAAAACCGCATCGACGAGACCGCTAAATATATTCGTCCGGAAGAGGGGACTACCGAATACGCTTTCATGTTCATTCCCGCCGAAGGGATTTTCTATGACCTTTTAAACAATGAAGTGGGGGCCATCAAGTCAGCCACTAGGGATTTGATAGATTACGCTATCGGTGACAAGAAGGTCTATATAGTTTCACCCACCACCTTCTATGCAGTTTTGCAATCCCTCTTGAGAGCAGAAAGGGATTATCAAATGCAAGAGAACACCCAGGAGATTATGCAAAATGTTTCTATGCTGGGGAAGCACATCGGAGCTTATCAGGAATACCACCAGAAGGTAGGGACACACTTAGGAACAGTGGTTAACGCCTTCAATAAATCATCTAAAGAACTTGGGAAGATAGATAAGGATGTGATGAAGTTAACTGGAGAGACTAACGACTTGGAGGTTGAGCTTATAGATCAACCCCGAATAGATGAAGAGTGATTTGTACGACCGCAAGTGGTCCAAGTTTCTAAGGAAGGTAAAGCTTTTTAGATTCGTGCCTTTTGTGGAGTTCGTGCTGGCGAGCGGTTCTTTGGCCACAGGCAAAGTTCACGAGGGCTCGGATTTCGATGTGATGGTGGGGGTGCGCCCAGGCAGGATCTTCACAGCCCGTTTTTTCGC
>JAXMKI010000009.1:0-2988 GCA_034374545.1 Patescibacteria group bacterium
ATTGGCCCTGGCGGCTTTTAATCTTTCCGGATTAACCTCGGATAATAGCAGCCGAAAGCCGCCAACGATAATAAAGAAAACAACTGCCAGGAAAGCTAGGGCGATCAAGGTATTTACGATATTGCTGGCCAGATTAAGCAATTCGGGGAAATCGCACGGTCCTAGGGGCGTACCATCGGGGGCAAAGTTAACCGGGCTCTCTCCTGGCCTGAGATTAGGATCACAATTTGGCACGATGCCTCCTTCGGGGAAACGCCCAACTTGGGCAAGGGCGGTTTTGATAATGTCTATACTCATCTTTGTCCTATAGCTTCTGTAATAAGCGACTCTGCTCTTTGAAGAGCCTTGTCTGCTGAGAGCTCTCCTGAGAGTACTAATCTTATGGCTTCATCGAAGGCACTCTCCACCACCTCCTCCCCAGGCTGGAGCCAACTGCGCGCCGTTAGGGCTTGGCTGACAAAAACACCAATCTCTGGGTTGTTGGCGGTATCGTTAATCAGGGAACGTAGAGCGGGCGGCCTCTGGGTGGAATTCATATAGCTTGTCGCTGAGTTTTGGTCGGTGGTGGCGAATATCACAAAATCCCAGGCTTCGTTGGGGTGGGGAGTCCTAGTCAGGACCGTAAGGCCCCAGTAATCGGCGACGTTAACTGGCTCTTCGGGATTCAATTGCGGCAGGGGAGCCGTGGCCATATCCAAAAAGGAGTTTCTTGCTTCCAGGTCCTTCCTCTCACTGGCGTATACAAAAATCCCGGCCACTTCACCCCTGGCGAAAGCATCCTTGCCTTCTCTCATGTATTCATCCCAGGAATAGGCATTGCTGGCTGGATCGGCAAAGCGCATATATATACCAAAGTTTTTTCGCCCCGTGCTGTCAGCGAAGGTAGCATCCCTGACACGGCTGTCGATCATAGAAGACCCTCCCTGCATCAAAATCGCGCTGGCTATACCGGACGCGTTGGGAGTGTTGACTGAGGCCCCCCCTATGGCAAAAGCTCCTCTTTGGAGGACTCCGCCCTCTATTATTCTAAGGGCCGGTGTAGCATCAGCCGCTTCGTCCCAAGTTTTAGGAGGAAAGACAATATTCCCTTGGTCAAAAAGATCGCGGTTATAGACCAAAGCCAAGGTGTCTATAAAAAGGGGCAGGGCGTAGACCCCACCGGCGGCAACAAAGTCTTGCTCCACCACCCTGGGGAAAAGGCCCTGGACCGTAGCGGGGGCGATCTTCTCTGCCGGCGCCGGAGCCACCTTACCCTCATGGGTTAAAAGCCAGTTGTTATCAAACATAGCAATATCGGGCCCCTCACCAGCAGCGAGGGCGTTGATAAGCTCTCTTTCATAACTTTCTGCGTCAAATCTTTTATAGCTGACACTTATCTCCGGATACGTTGCTCTAAAGCTACTGATGATGTTTTTCCAAAGACGTTGATCATCAACTCCCCACATAGTCAGCTCCGTTACCTCCACATTCTCCCGCCTGCCGGGTAAAGCGCCGAAAAGAACCGCTAGCAAGAGCAGTCCCAATACGCCCGCAACTGTTGAAAAGATTATTTGTTGTTTAGTGAATTGCATCTGGCCCTAGAGGACTACAGACCCGGCCAGCTTGTCCCCCGATTTAAGGGTGATTATCTTCACCCCCTGGGCGGATCGGCCGGTCTTGCGGATGTCTTTAATCTTGGTCTTTAACACCTGGCCCCTCTTGGAAATGGCCAGGAGTTCACCTTCATCGATTATAACATGGGATGAGATGACCGGGCCGGTCTTTTGGGTTATTTTGGCGGTGATAATGCCACTGCCGCCGCGGCGCTGAACCTTGTATTGACCAAGGGGGGTGCGCTTGGCGTAACCGTTTTCCATGATTATTAAAAGTTCTCCTTTGACGTCGCTCCCTATCACATCAAACGAGTTCACGACGTCTCCCGATTTGAGAGTGATGCCCTTAACACCCGCCGCGGACCGCCCCATAGCTCTGACGTCAGATTCTTTGAAACGGATGGATTTACCTTCTTTGGTAGCCATGATTACTTGGTCGCCCTTGCCCACTAGCTTGACCCATTTGAGGGCGTCCCCCTGGCGCAGGTTGATGGCAATAATGCCCGTGCTACGGATGTTGCCAAAGTCGTTGAGGGTGGTCTTTTTTATTACCCCCTTCTCGGTGGCCATCACTAATGCCTTCTCTTTCCCCTTCTCCTCCTCAGAGTAGTTGATGATGGCACTGATCTTTTCTTCGCTTGGAATCTCGAGGAAGTTGTGAATGGCCCTGCCTTTGCCGGTGCGCGAACCCTGGGGAATTTCGTATACCTTCGTTTGGAAGACCCTCCCCCGGTCGGTGAAGAAGAGGATGTCGTTGTGGGTGCTAGCTCCCATGAAGTAAGATAAGATGTCCTCTTCGCCCACGGTTGAGCCAATGAGACCCTTGCCGCCGCGGCGCTGGGAGCGGAAGGTGGTGGGCGGAATGCGCTTGATGTATCCGTCGCCGGACATGGTGATAACGGTCTCCTCTTTGGGGATGAGATCCTCGGCTGAGAACTCTTTAAGCCCACCGGATACTACTTTGGTTCTGCGCTCATCGCCGTAATCCTTTTTAACGGCCTCTAATTCGTCCTTCACCACTTCCAAAATTTTCTTGGGACTACCCAGTAGCTCGGTCAATTCCTTAATAAGCGCTCTTTTCTCTTTTAGCTCGTCTTCAACCTTCTTGCGTTCTAGGGCAGCCAGGGCTTGAAGGCGCATCTCTAAGATTGCCACCGACTGAACCTCGGTTAGCTTGAACTTTTCCATCAAATTACCCTTGGCCTGCTCCCTATCGGCGGATTTCTTAATGGTGTCGATTACCTTATCTATATTATCGAGGGCTTTGGCCAGGCCTTCCAGGATGTGGGCCCTTTCCTTGGCGCGCTCGAGATCGTATTTGGCTCTGCGCGCAACCACCTCCCGGCGGTGCTCCACAAAGCTTGCAATGACGTCTTTCAAAGACATGGTTTCCGGC
>JAXMKI010000010.1:0-4695 GCA_034374545.1 Patescibacteria group bacterium
ACACCCGGTCGTTCACCCGAACGACTGGGTGGACGATTCATAGATGTGTATCTATGCTGATGAGTCCAAAAGGACGAAATCGTATTAGATCAAACTTTTTATAACCTCCAGGACCTCTTTTTTAACTTGTTCCAGATTCCCGTTTTGGACGAAAAAGGCGGCTGCTGCGTCGTGGCCTCCTCCGTTGAAATATTTGGCTACTTTTCCTGCTATAGGCACATTTGCTCTCATTGAACCCTTTATCCCGTCGGGCTGCTCGGTCAATACTAGGGCGAGATCAACGCCCTTGAGCCTTTGGATGTCATAGATGATTAGATCCATGGGCCTTAACCTATCTTTGTATTTTTCATACTCTTCCCGGGGAATGACCACAAATCCTATTTTGCCTTCCGCGTGGATTTCTATTCGGTCGATTAATTGTGCCTTGTATTTGAGAAGATCGAGATCGTAGCCGCTTACCTCCATGTCCTGTCGGAAAAGGTCGGCGATATCGACCCCCAGATGGGTTATGGCCGTCAAAGTCTCAAAAGTTCTGGGCCTCATTGAGGGGGTGGTGAAATAGACTGTATCAAGCATGATGGAAAAGCCAATCAATTCGCCAATCTCTTTATCTATCAGCCAATTCAACTCTTCGGCTGCTTGATATACCAGCTCGCCGGTAGCAGAGGCTTTAGAATCCACCACTTCCATTACGGGAAAGGGAAAAGCAGGCCTTGTTTTGTGGTGGTCGAAATGAACAAAAGGTTTACTGGAGAATATGTTTTTGTGGTCTTCAACCAGTTCCCTTTGAGGCTCGCCGTCTACAAGTACCGCTGCGTCAAAATCTTTTGGGAGTTTCGCCTTAAATTCTTCCCAGCCGGGTATATAACGCAAAGACTCGGGAATGCTCTTGGCGGAAAAGGCCGAGGTTTTCTTGCCGAGCTTTTCAAAGATGCGCTTGAGAGCCAGCGATGAGGCAATGCTATCCGTATCCAGCGGGTTTGGCTGGACCATCAAGATATGGTTGGCTCCAGCAATTAACTTGCCGAATTCCTTGATGCTTGAGCTAAGATCCATTATTTACCAATCACTTTACGCGCCTGCTTGGCTTTGTCCAAAATTTTCTTGGCGGCTTCTCCTATTATCTTGATTCCTCCTTTGTTCTTTTGAGCCTCCTTGATCTTTTCCAGCATCTTAAAGGGGTGTTGCTGGTGATAGTCTCCTTTGATGGATACAATCGGTTTTTCCTTCAGGGGATAGGGAATGACTCCTTTGACGGACAGCCTCATGTAGGGAGGGCAGAAAAGATATATTTTCTCTATTTCATGTTCACCAGCGATCTTTTTAAGCTGCGTGTCCAGTTCGCTCAGAAATTTATTCCGGAGGGTTTGTTTTTTGTTCTCGCGAGCAAAGCCCGTACCCATAGTCATGCCCATCCTGCGTTTTTCTGAATATCCTTCTTTGTCGGAATAGGTGATTGGGGGGATGTAGAGTCCTTCCAGCTTATCCAAATTGCCCTTGTGGGCGATATAGAAGGAGGCCTCCTGCTGGCCCGTGACAATAATGAGGATTTTTTGGTCTTCGAATTGAGGAAGTTCTTGGGAGATTTGCATGGTTTCTATAAATATCTTAGGCTTTTGATATAATCTAGACAAATGGGAATATTAATTAACTGGCTCATATCAACTCTCGTCATCTTAGCTTCGGCCTACCTCCTGCCGGGGGTAACGGTGGACGGCTTCCTGGCCGCTTTGGTGGCCGCCTTGGTATTGGGGTTAGTGAACGCCATCCTCAAGCCAATTTTAGTGCTTTTAACTTTGCCCATCAACATTTTAACCCTGGGGCTTTTCACCCTGGTAATTAATGCGACGCTGGTGATGCTCACCGCTTATATCGTCCCAGGCTTTGCGGTGGCCGGATTTTTGTGGGCACTCCTCTTCGGACTGATTTTGTCCGTGGTTTCTATGATTTTGCCCGATTAGGCTAGTTCACTCTCTCAAAGCGAAAGACGTCGCCAAAAAGATAGGTAATGATAAGTTCGTCTTCGCTGGCCACGGCGATGTTGTAATAAAAGGACTCACCGGTGTCTCCATCTTTCTTCTCCAGATATATGTCGCTGGCGAAAGAAAACTCGCCCTCAACAAACCCTTTTCCAGTGATGTCGGTAAAGGTTGACCAGACGCCTCCGCTGACCCTGGTGCCGTCGTAGAACTCTTCGTAGGTACCGCCCGTCTCCATCACCAGGGTGTATTTGGAATCATCGATACCGCGCCAGGTTCCAGCAAGCTCCTCTTGATTTACGGAATTCTCTGCCGGCTCCTCCACCTGCTCTTTTTCTTGAGTCGCGTCTATATCGCTTGCGCTCTCTCTATTGAAGATCTGGTTGGCAAACCCGCCAAAAAAGAAAACGGCTACGGCAACGATTAAAACGAGCCAAAAGAGCGCTTTTTGATCCATACCTGTATTGTATCATATGGGGTTGACAAATGTCTCCCTGTGGATACAATGAGCGTAGTTCACTGAAGGCTCCGGCTTTCGGTGGACGACCATGAAACGCCCCCGTCAGGGGGTGTTTCATTTTTAAAAATGCTACCATTAACCCATGCAAGCCATATTTAACGGGAAAGTTATAGCCCAAAGCGACAAGACTATCGTGATTGAGGGTAGCCACTATTTCCCTCCAGAGTCCGTTAATATGGAACATATTAGGAACAGACAAGAAGCGGCTTATGTCTGCCCCTGGAAAGGAGTCGCCGACTATTACGATGTTACAGTTGACGGTGAAACTGCACCGGGTGCGACTTGGGTATATCCGGAACCTAAGGAAGCCGCCAAAGAGATTACGGGGTATTTTGCCTTTTGGAAGGGTGTGGAAGTGGGGGAGTAGTACGGACTCTACAAAATATGGGACCTCTATTTGCTAAAAGTAGTAGTTTTTCATATAACAAGGCTGGCTTTGGCCAATATTAGATCCCTAACAGAGAGGTATCATGAGCAAGGAGCGGATTCCAAACTTGCTGTCGGCGCTCCGCATCGTGCTGGTGATACCTGTAGTGGTACTCATCCTTCACGGCGGATATGCCACGGTTGCATTCATCGTCTTCTGCGTCGCATCCATGACGGACTTCGCAGATGGCCTCTTGGCCAGGGGCTGGAAAGTGACGTCTCAACTCGGGGCCATGCTCGATACAATTGCGGACAAGGTCTTGAGCTGGGGAGCCTTGCTGGCTCTCCTGCAGGTGGGTCTCGTGTGGTTTTGGGTGGTGGCACTCATAATCGTGCGCGACTGCGCTGTTTTGTACCTGCGGCGGGTCCACGGGAAGAGGATGATCTCTTCTTGGGCAGCGAAGTGGAAGATGACCTTCCAATACTTCGCAATAGCAACAGCCATAATCCGAGGGGGTACGACCGTAGCGGGTCTTTTCCCAGATCAGTGGCTGATGCTGCTGACCTGTGCAATGAGTATCCAGTCGGCCGTCGGGTATTTCGCCCGTTACGGCCTCAAAGAGGGGTAGGGAGCTCCGCAAGGGGCTCCCACCCTAGTTTCTTAAATGTGGGTTAAGATTATTAATATTGCCGGATCGTCTAGTGGTAAGACGCCTGACTCTGAATCAGGTAACCTAGGTTCGAGTCCTAGTCCGGCAGCCAAGTCGTGCTAGCACGAGACGGGCATGGGTCTGGGGCGCCCGAGGAGGATTCTAATCCAAGACCTGGAGCTAACAAGAGGGTTGTTGTGTGATAAGATTATACATACAAAATGGAGATTAAATTATTTGTTGCAACAAAAGCCTTTATTGAGTACAACGGCAAAGTTTTGCTACTCAAAGAGTCTAAAGAATACGAGGATGGAGCATATGCTGGGAAGTTCGACGTGGTGGGAGGAAGGATTGAGGCGGGGCAAAGATTTGATAATAGTTTACTTAGAGAAATCAGTGAGGAGACAGGGCTAAATGTTGAAATTGGGAGACCATTTTTTGTAAATGAATGGAGGCCCATAGTTAAGGGGCAACAGTGGCAGGTTGTTGGCACATTTTTCGAGTGTTTCGCAAAATCAGATAAGGTAACTCTGGGTCGGGATCATGAAAAGTACATTTGGATTAACCCAGAAGATTATAAACAATATGACCTCATTGACCATGTCGTTCCAGCATTCGAAAGTTTTTTGAGTAGATAATCTCAGTTCTAACGTCATACAGGCCAGCCAATTCGAGCTAGCCCGAGGAACGTATGGGTCTCGGGCGCACGAGAAGGGTAAAACAGAACGATATAAAAATGGGAAGACCCGCTGGTATGCGGGTCGCGTGCGGTGTCTCCCCAAAACAGCTTTTATATATTTAAATAGCTTTTTGGGGTTTTAGAATTTTGTGCGACCCGACTTGTGTTTTGGCTATCCGTTGATCGGTTGAACCGGTCTTCCGGAAGCGTCACACTGTTGCTTCCAGGCACGAAGATCATCGAGAATCTCGCCGAGATGGAAGTTGAGGTTACGTGCCCTCTCTTCCAGTTCAAGCGCCGCGCCGATAGTGAGAGAGAATCGCGTCCTCTGCCGAGTGCCTCCGAACCCGTAGTAATCACGGATTTCGTCGATCGCCTCTAGCAAATCGGCGGTCCTTCTCAGTTCCATGTCGATTCGCACAGGTCACCTCCTTGGTGAGACATCAATGTGCTGTAAACACATTCGTACCATAATACTAAGTATTAGTCAAGTACAAGTAT
>JAXMKI010000011.1:0-4857 GCA_034374545.1 Patescibacteria group bacterium
GTGAATTCGAACCCTCACTAAGCTGTTGCTTAGATTACCTCCAGGGAGTTTATAGCATAGGTAGGAGGGTCGCGCAAGCCCTAGAGAGCAACTGGCGAGTTCGAATCTGATAGGGGGAGAGCAAAGGTTTGGTATTACACACCTCCCACGGGCTCATTGGATTATCAACCCTACAAAAGCCTATCCAAAGCTTTATTAACCAACCTGTCCGCCTCCTTGTTCTTGTCTCTGGTGACGTGGGTAAACTGTACGCCTTTGAAGTCTTGCTTGAGATTCCAGACTTCTATGAAAAGAAGTTGGAGATTTTTGTCCTTAATCTTGAATTCTCCATTTAGCTGATTCACCAACAACTGGCTGTCAGTCCTGACCTCAACCTCCGTCTTCGCAGCCTTGGCGCCCCCCAGAAGCTGCTTGGCTTTCTTGAGAGCGAAAACAACCGCTTTGTATTCAGCCACGTTGTTGGTAGCAGTACCAATGGACTCAAAATACTCCTTGTCCCCCACCACCGCCCCAAGGGCAGCCGGCCCGGGATTTCCTCTGGAGCCTCCGTCGGTATATATGGTGAATTTAGTCTTTGGCATCTAATTCGAGCAGTTTAACAAAAACCTTGTAGGCCGTCCTGGCATCATCGAGAGCTCGGTGGGCCTGTCCCCTATCAATATCAAAATAGTCCGCCAGTTTCCCGAGACTCAAAGGTGCATTAATGCCCTTGCGATGAAAGACCGTCCAGGCCACACCCACCGTATCAATGCCGGAGTATACATGCGAGGGATTCAAACCGACGTCCTCCAGGTTGCGCTGGAGCCACATCCAATCCATGGGTAAATTGTGGGCTGAGAGGATGGACCCTTCAGCAAAATCCATGAACCGGGCAAGGGCCTCTTTGGACTCAATCCCCTCCTTGGCCCAAAGTTCTTCATTGTATCCAGAGATTTCCAAAGCCGCCGGATCCGCTACCTCTATCCTCTGGGGCAAAACTTTGATGTTGAACTCCTCCATCACATTGAAAGCATCCGTCTCAACCCTTAAGGCGCCGATCTCTAATATCTCTCCATAGGCACTGAGGCTGGTCGATTCCAAATCAAAAAAGCAGATGTCTCTGCCCCGAATAGTATTTTCGAAGTATCTATATTCCATTAATTTATTGCTTCAAGTGCCGGAAGTTTCCCTCCAGCTAGGTATGTTAGCATAGCTCCCCCGCCGGTTGATACAAACACATTCTTGGGAAGCCTTTTGGGTAGCGCTATGGCAGAGACGGTATCTCCCCCGCCAACCACTATATTAGCCTTTTTATTGGCCAAAATTGCCCTCCAGAGGGCTTTTGTTCCGCCGGCAAAGTCCTTGTCCTCCACCTTGCCCATAGGGCCGTTCCAGACGATTGTCTTGGCTTCACTAACTATGTCTCCATACAATTTTTCAGTCTCCGGGCCGATGTCCAAAATGGCATCTTTCTTGACCCTCCAGTCTATGGGTGTGACGAGTTTTTGCTTTTGGCTCAAGGAGCCAATGTCCTTTAGAGCACTCGCATCGTAGAGGGACTTGCCGATCTTTACCCCCCTGGCTTTCAACAAGGTGTTGGCCGGCCCCCCTCCAAGAAGGATTGAATCCACCTTCGGAAAAAGATTTTCGATTGTGCCTAACTTGTCGTCGATCTTGGCCCCTCCGATAACGAGGACGAAGGGTCTTTGGGGAGAGCGCATGATCTTATCGAGCTGCTTTAGCTCCATTTTGAAGTTTATCCCCAGAGAGCTTGGCAGGAGTTTAGCTAAGGTTACATTCGACACTTCGAAGTGGTGGCTGGTTGGGAAATCGTCGTTAATGTATCGATCGCCCAAAGAGGCCAACTTTTTTGCTAACGCCAGATCGCCTTTGGTTTCTCCGGGCAAGAAGCGGACGTTTTCCAAGAGAAAGATGCTTCCCAAAGGACTCTCTTTGACAAGTTTGGTTATTTTCTCAAAATCAAAATGCGGGATAAAGATGACTTTTCTCTTGAGTCCCTTCTCCAAGGGCTTTGCAAACACCTTGAGACTCAGTTTAGTATCTTTCCCTTTCGGTCGGCCCCGATGGGCCAGAACGACTACCCTGCGTCCCGGTTTAGCTGTGTCCTTGATCGACTCCAGGGCGTCTGCAAAACGCGGGCTGTCTTGTGGTTTGGTGCCTTTGATATCCAGGTTGACTCTTAAAAGATAGGTCATGGTTTCATTATAAAACATTTAGACCCCCAGTGGGGGCTGGGGGTCTAAAATCTAGGCTCAGGATATTCCCAGGCCGATATCGTCGTCCGAGAATAACTCACTCGGGAGAGAGTATACCAAAAAACTCCCAATAAATCAAGTCCTTTTTCTGAAAACCAGCAGTTTGTACCCGAGGAAGTTCCAGACGAGGGTCAAAAAGGTCGCTGCCAAAGCCGCCAGGTTTGCCCAGACCACTACTCCCAGGCCAAAAAGCGGATCAATAAAGTTGACCAAGGCCGAGGCCAAGCCGACATTGATGCCCACCCCTACGATGCTAACGAGCAGGAATTCAATAAACTCCGTCCTGCTCTTACCCTTAGCCTCAAAGGTCCAATGTTTGTTCCAGAAGTAGCTGTTTATCACGGCCACCGAAAAGGAGAGGGCTTTAAAGAGCGAGAAGCCTCCGCCCACAGCTATACCCGTCAACGTTATCAAGAGATTCAAAACAGCAAAGTCGAGAACGGTGTTTAGCCCCCCAACCACAATGAACTTCGCAATCTGCCAGAATACCTTCACCCACCGGCTTATAAAGTGAAAAGAGGCAAGTCCGATGAGAGTGAGAAAAAGAAGAGCCGAGGCAACACCTAAACGTATGCCCCATCCATATGCGGGCAAAATGTTATTTAGGGTGGGCAGCGCCAAAAAGCCTATCAAGGCCGCTGAGGACAAGCTAAGTAAAATATCTTTTCTAGTCATGCGAAAGATGCGATCTTTTTAAATTCATCCGGGTCCAAGCTGGCCCCTCCCACCAAAACCCCGTCTATTACCTCCTCCACCAGAAAGCCCTTGGCGGTTTCGGCGTTAACTGATCCTCCATAGATTACCGGGGTCTCCTCAAGATCAAGCTTTCCCAACTCCTCTTTAATATAGCCTATCATCAAGGCGGCGTCTTGGGGCGTATCCACCAAACCGGTGCCGGAGGTCGAGATAGACCAGATAGGTTCATAGGCCACTATCAAGTTTTCTTTTCCAGTCCCAACATCGGCCAAGTCTTTCCTAAACTGATCCAGCACAAAAGCCCGTGCCCTGTCCTTACCCTCCTGGTGCTCATCCAGGCTTTCCCCGACGCACAAGATAGTTTTCAATCCGGATGAAAGGGCGGCCTTCGCCTTGAGATTTATCAACCAATCGGTCTCCCCCACCTTCTCTCTGCGAGAGCTGTGTCCCACGATGACGTAGCGCACACCGGATTTTTTAAGCTCCACGGCCGATACCTCGCCGGTAATATTGGCCCCATCCTCGTAGAAGATATCCTGAGCTCCCAGAGAGGCCTTCTCCAGAACCTCACCCACTTGCATCAAAAAGATATCGGGAGGGCACAAGACCGCTCCTTCTAGATCAGTAGCCCTAGCCAACTCCACGGCCTCCTTAGCGGTGGTTGGATTCAACTTCCAGTTGCCTACAACCAACTTCATCATTTCTTCTTACCAAAGTGCATTTTTAACCCCCAAACTATCCCCCCCACCAGCAAAACCGCAATTACCAGGTCAAACTTTCTAAATATCGGCTCGATTACCTCCCAGTTGTCTCCCAGATACAATCCCACGTACGCAAGCAAAGCTGACCAGATAAAAGAGCCGGCGAAGGTGAAAATAGAGAAGGGAATAACCGGCACCTTAAAGAGCCCCGCCGGGAAGGAGATAAAAGTGCGCACTATGGGCAAAAGCCTTCCCCAGAAAGTGGAGGCCACTCCGTATTTAGACACCCACGACTGGATGCTGGCGTAGTGGCGATTCCCAATCACCCAGCCCTTAAGGCGCTCGGCCAGATAGTAGGAACCCAAAGATCCGGCCAGGTTGCCCAGAGCCCCCACCAGAACTACCGGCCAAAAGTCAAAAACCCCCGCCGATACCAGAAATCCAGAAAAGGGCATGATAATCTCTGAGGGGATGGGGATATTGGCGCTCTCCAGAGCCATCAGGGAAAAGACCCCCCAATAGCCCCACAGTTCTATAGCCCCCAAAACAAAAAGAGAAAGAGTTTCCAGGATATATTCGCTCATTTGCTGTTTAATATCTTAACCGACTCTTCCGGCAAGACAGGATTGACCTCGATGCCGGTCGCCAGCTCAAAACCTCCGGTCATGCCGAAGCGATGTCTCAGCTCTCTCGGAACAACCTCAATATGCCAGTGATAAAAGCCGTAGCGGTCCTTGTTCTTCGTGGGCGATGTGTGGAGGTAGAAGTTGTAGTTGGCGTGTTGGACCCTTTTATCCAGCTTTTTGATAGCCGTTTGCAAACTTTTGACCATGGAGTTGATCTCGTACTCACTCGCATCCTCAAAATAAGAGGTGTGGTTCTTGGGCGATACCCTGAACTCAAAAGGCTCTTTGGGGGCATACGGGGCGAAAGCAACCGAGAGCTCGTCTTCATAAATCAGCCTCTGCTTGTCTTCTAAAGCCAGCCTCACCTGCAAACAGTGGACGCATTCTTTGCGTTGGTTGCGGTAGCGCCTGGCGTTGTTCAAAGATCGCTCCGCCATAGGGGGCAAAACCGGAGTCGATAGGATCTGGTAGTGGGGGTGGTAGATACTGGCCCCGGAATGGGGTCCCCAGTTGTGGAAGATGGAGACATAAGCCGTGTTTTTATCCTTGGCTATCTCCCGGTATCGCTCGCGGAAGGCA
>JAXMKI010000012.1:0-4507 GCA_034374545.1 Patescibacteria group bacterium
GTAAACCAGCTTCTCAGCCATCTGTTTCTTGCCGTCGCGCATCACACGGTTGATAACCCGCTGGACATGCACGCTGTTGTACAGCCGATCCGGTTCGATATCACGAACTAGTACTTTGGTAACCTTGCGCGGCATTATTTGCCTGCCTTTTTGGCGCCGTATTTGGAGCGCTTCTGCCGCCTGGCGTCAACACCGGCGCTATCAAGCACTCCTCTGACGATATGATATCCAACTCCGGGCAAATCCTTGACTTTGCCTCCGCGCAAAAGGACCACCGAGTGCTCTTGGAGGTTGTGCCCCTCTCCGGGGATATAGGCGGTGATTTCCTGGCCGTTGGTTAAACGAACCCTGGCCACCTTTCTCAAAGCTGAGTTAGGCTTTCTGGGGGTGACGGTCTTGACCGACAGACAGACTCCTCTTTTGAAGGGAGAAGGATACTTGGAAGGCCTGTTTTGCAAAGTATTGAAGCCAAAAGAAAGCGCCGGAGTTCTATCCTTTTTCTGCGCTCTTTTCCTGCCTTTTCTGATTAACTGATTAACCGTGGGCATTGCGGGCTTTACTATAAAGTGAGAAGGAGAGCGTGTCAATTAGAATGCGGGTATAGGACCGATGATCAAGGAAGTTAATCCAGCCGTAAGCGAAAAGATGAGGCTCCCAAAGACCATCAAGAACAAAAAGACCAGCAAGATCCCTCCCATACCAATACTTTGAAGGGCTACGCTGTACCGGGGAGGCAAGATGACGGTTAAAATCTTGGAACCATCGAGCGGCGGTACCGGCATGAGGTTAAAGACAGCCAAAAGGACGTTGATGAAAACAATCTGCACCAAAAGGGCAGTCAAGACCGGACTGAAAAAGCTCGCCCCCACCCGCAAGATTAACCCCACCGTCAAAGCCAGGATTAAGTTGGACCCAGGGCCGATCAAACCCACTTTCAAAGGGCCGTATTTGAGATCTTTGTAGAGCTTGAGGGGGTTGTATGGGACAGGCTTAGCCCAGCCAATGACAAAGCCCGATCCGGAAAGAACGAGAATGGCTGGCAGCAAAATGGAGCCAATGGGGTCCAGGTGAGGGATGGGGTTCAAAGTCAGCCGGCCTTGGTTTTTGGCCGTATCATCTCCCAGCTTCAAAGCCATTAATCCATGAGAGACCTCGTGGATAACTACGGAGAAAAGGAGAATCAGTATTTGAAATATGTTTATAGCTATGCTATCCATTATTAGTTATCATTTAGTATACGCACACTATGAAGCAATGCGAAATCTGCGGTAAGGGTCCCAAGATGGCCGGCAAGAGGAACAAGCTCCGCGGCCACTACAACCCAACTCCCCAAAAAGCTAAATATCCAAACCTGCAAAAAAGCACCACCCCCGAGGGCAAAAGAGTGCTGGCTTGTACTACCTGCATCAAGACCATAGCCAAGCAGGCGGTTAAAGCATAGGGAAGATGGAGGTTAAGTTGATCAGCAAGAAGCCCGACAGTACCGACATTGTGGCGGGACTTTGGAGCGCTGCAGAAATATCCAAGCACCCTCTTTTAAAGACGCTTGGCAAAGAAGATCTTGCCTATTTAACGGCCATCGCCAAAAAGACTGATTTTGATAAGGGGAAAACGGAGATCCTAAGACTGCCCTCTAATCCCGCCAGGGCAGTCATGCTCCTTGGGCTGGGCGAAAAGAAGAAGTGGACCGCCAGAACCATGATGCTCTCTGTCCGCAAAAGCGTATCGCTGGCAAAAGAGGCTGGCTTGGAGACCCTAACGTTTTCCTCTTCTGATTTCACCCTCAAGGGGACTGACAGGGCCTATACTTTGGGGTTAATGGTCCAGAATATCCTCATGGCCGGCTACTCATATTTGAAACACAAAGAGGAGCCCAAGAAGGGGTGGCCTGAGGTCAAAACCGTCAATCTCTTGGAGCCCAAGATCTCCGCCAAACTCACTAAAGCATTCAAAGAGGCTTTCATCATCGGCAGAGCGGTAAACAACTGCCGAGATCTTGCAGATACCCCCGGCGGAGAGATGACCCCAGCGCTCCTCGCGGGAGCGGCTGAGAAAACAGTCAAGGAGATACCGGGATTGAAAATCAAGGTCCTCGATGAGATTCAGATCAGAAAACTCGGTATGGGCGGAGTAATCGGCGTATCCCAGGGCTCTGTCGAAAAACCCAAGTTCATCATTCTCGAGTATGGACCGACCAACAAAAAGCCGCTCGTCTTTGTTGGCAAGGGCGTAACTTTTGATACGGGAGGGATTAATATAAAGGTGGATCCTTTGACTATGCACATGGATATGTCAGGAGGTGCCGCAGTCCTCTACGCCCTGGAAGCCATCGCCCGACTCAAACTTCCAGTTAGAGTTATCGGCCTCATCCCAACGGTTGAGAACATGCCCTCGGGTTCTAGCTACCGCCCCGGAGATCTCCTTAAAACATACAAGGGGAAAACCATCGAGGTCTTAAATACCGACGCCGAAGGAAGAGTCATTCTGGCCGATGCCTTGGGATACGCCCAAGACTACAAACCCCAAATTATAGTAGATGTGGCAACCTTGACCGGCGCTGCCATGGGGGCCTTGGGCCAAAGGATGAGCGCTCTCTTCTCCAATCAAGAAAAGCTTTTGGCAGTTGGCCAAAAGATAGGAAACCAGAGTGGTGATTTCGTCTGGCCCATGCCTTTGTGGGAAGAATATGACGAAGAGATTAAAGGAACCTTTGGGGATGTGGCTAATATCGGCAAAACCCGCTACGGAGGCGCCATCACAGCGGCCGCCTTCCTCAAACAGTTCGTGGGAGAATATCCCTGGATGCACTTGGATATCGCCCCCACTATGACGAGCATCGAAGGCCAATACCTGGCCAAGGGCGCTATTGGCGCAGGAGTGCGATTTCTCGTAGAGTTAGCCAGGCAGTATAAGTAAAGACCGGACTGTAGTGTTAACGGTAGCACGCGTGGCTGGGGGTCATGTAGTCCGGGTTCGAATCCCGGCAGTCCGACTAAATTGAGTATTTATGCACTAAATGGTTTGACTAGTAAACCAAACCTAGTCTAATCTTTATATACACCCGACAACCGTCGGGATGACGAGCAGGAGGCTGTATGGAAGGCACCAGCTCGAGACGCTTCGAGATTGACGGTCCTTAAACGCCCGCCTGGCGCAGGAACCGGTCCCCCGAAGCCGAGTAGCCGGGGGTGGGGGCGCTCTCCGGAGCGTTCCCACCCGGCTTTCAGTTCTTTGTCTTCGCGAGGGAGTCTCTTATGCCGGGCTCAGATTCACCGAGGCCCACAGATGAAAGAGAAAGATAGCTTTAAGTCTGTAAAAGCTGAGAAGCGCTGTGCTTGCCCCAATTGCAAGTTAAACGGTAGACATGTCGGCCGTAAAGCGCTTCATTATGAGAGCACTCCATGTGGTGATAGAAAGCTTAGGTTCCTCGAATCGTCACAAAACCTAGGTGTGTAATCACGCTCCCTCGCTCCGCTCTTTTTTGCAGGCCGCCCATACGGGGTGGCCTTTCTGCTTTTTATAGACAACGCACCGTCCAAGGAAGCAATCTCTCGGCTATCAGCCATCTAGACTCTTCCACAAATACCTGCACGCCAAAGAGCGATAAGGCTTCCAACCCTCCGCAATCTTTTCCATCTTCTTAATATCCCCCTTTCTGACTTTGTAGTGCCTGTGCATGGCGTTTTGCAGCCCCATGTCTCCTGAAGAGAAGATGTCCGGCCGACGCAACGTAAACATTAAAACCATCTCCGCCGTCCAGTTCCCTACTCCCTTAATCTTCAAAAGTTCTGCCTTGACCTCCTCATCGGACAAACTCTGAATCTTTCTTAAATCCAACTCCTTCGACTTGACTGCCCTGGCCACATTTTTAACATAACTAACCTTTGACCAGGAAGTGCCACAATTCCGAATTGTTTGATCTTTAACCTTAAGCAGTTGCTCCGGAGTCGGATGCTTCCCGCCAAAGATACCCTTGAATCTTCCAATAATAGTATCGGCTGCCTTGTTGGAGAGCTGTTGGCCCAGGATGGTTTCGAGAATCTCGCTAAAGAGAAACTGGGGTGCATAATTCACCCTCGGCCACTCACGCAAAGAGCATTCCCTTATCAGACGCGCCATTACTTTGTCTTTGCTAAGGTGTTTAATAGCTTTTTGGTCCATAGCTAAATGATATTGCCAATTCCCTAAATTAAGAAAGCCGCCCCGAAGGGCAGCTTCCTTAATATGTTCCACTCCAGGTGCTCCCGGACAATTCCAGGTGGGTCACCGCAGCTTCCCTCCAAGGAGAAAAGCGATGTAGGTATCCCTTTGCAAATTATTCGATCCGGAACTACGAGCGGAACATCTATATTATATCAAAATAGCTAAAGTTTTGAAAAGTGGGTGAGGGGCCCGGCCGATTTCCGGCCGGACCCGCTCACAATTCTCCCCTGAAGTAACGTCAGGCCTCTTCCTAAGGCCTCGCGCTACTTCCCTTCCCCGTCTTGCCGGAGCCTCCTCTGACGTA
>JAXMKI010000013.1:0-5306 GCA_034374545.1 Patescibacteria group bacterium
CGAGCAAAACTCCATCTATACTCTCTCCCTAAGGGAGCTCTCCGATTCGGTGCGTCGTGACATCGCCGGAGCTTTGCGGGAGAGGGTCGGGGAGGGGACCGAGGATCTGGATTTCTGGTCTGTGAGTCCGGTGGTGTCCAAAGAGCTTCGCTCCAAGGCCGCTTGGGCGGTGGGACTGGTTTTGGTAGCCATATCTTTGTACGTAACTTTCGCCTTCAGAAAAGTTTCTAAGCCCGTTAGCTCATGGAAATATGGGTTAATAACCTTATTCACTCTCTCCCACGACGTCATGCTGCCCGCTGGGCTATTCGCTCTTTTGGGCAAGTTTTGGGGGGTGAGCGTAGATATAAACTTCATTGTGGCCCTTCTGGTGGTGATGGGATTTTCTGTCCATGATACCATCGTCGTCTTTGACCGCATTCGCGAAAATCTCTTAAAAATGGGGGAGAGGGTCGGTATGGAGGAGGTGGTTGACCAAAGTATCACCTCCACTATGGCCCGCTCCATTAATACTTCTTTGACTTTGATTCTGGTCTTAGTGGCGCTTTATTTCTGGGGACCCCTTAGCCTCAAATACTTCATTTTAGCCATTCTGGTGGGGACGGTGGCGGGGACCTATTCTTCTATTTTCGTGGCCAGTCCGCTGTTGTTACGGGCTGGGAAAAGGGCGCAGGGCAAGTAGGTGGATAAGTTTAGGCCACTTTTGTGATAGTATGTAAACAACGGTTGAGGAAAAGCTAGTCTTCCTTGACGTGTTTTAGATAATGTTGTATCCTTAAACGTTAAATCATGTTTAAGATAGCCGTAGAAATAGATATAGACGAACTGGTCAAGAAAGCCCTGCAAGTAGAGGACAAGAGGGGGCGGGATATTGTAGTTCGTAGATTCGGCCTTAAAAGCCCTGAGACTCAGACTCTAGCCAGCCTGGGCGAGGAGTATGACCTGACCAGGGAAAGGATCCGCCAGATAGAGGCGGCTACTTTAAGCTTAATCAAGGAGCGGATTGAAAAAGAGAAGCAATCTCAGGCCTTTATCCAATTCATAGAGACTTATCTCAAGGACATAGCTAACTTTAGGCGCAGCGATCTGCTCGCCCGGGACATAGCTATCCTGGCCGGCGTTGACGACGATTATCACCCGGTTTTTGAAAACAAGCTTAATTTCTTGGGGAAGGTTCTCGGTCGTCCATACATCGTGGATGAGACCCAGCATATGCACACCATCTGGCACACCGATCCGGAAATTTACAGCCTAGCCAAGCGTTTGATAGATAAGCTCTTGCAGCACAAAGAGCATGACTTCGAGCTCTATCTGCAAAGAATAACGGAAGAGTACGATCTGCCCGAGTCCGTCATAGTCAACTATCTCTCAGCCTCCAAGCGGTTTGGCATTGGACCCTACGGCCATATGGGTGCGGATCACTGGCTGCGCGTTAATCCCAAGACCGTTAGAGACAAGGCTTATTTGGTTCTAAGAGAAAGTGGGGAACCGATGCACTTTGCCGAAATCGCCCGTTTGGTGAATGAAATCAGCGAGAAAAAGAAAGCTCAGGCTACGGTGCACAACGAGCTCATTAGAGATCCCCGCTTCACCCTCACCGGACGAGGAACATATTCCCTAAATGGATGAGCTCGTTAATAGCATCTTTGCAATCTTCTCGTATTGGTGGCTGGTAATCCCCCTGATAGTTTTGACTCTAGCCCGCGACTGGTGGCTCATTAACCTTACCGAGAAATATATCGCCGATATAAAGTGGGTTCTTTTGGAGCTCTCTATTCCAAAGGAAAACGTTAAATCAGCCAAAGCCATGGAACAGGTGGTAAACGCCCTGCACGGCACCTATTCTTTCGGTATCAAAGTCAAGGATAGGTACGTAAAAGGCAAAGTGGAAGATTGGATGTCTTTGGAAACCGTGGGTTTCTCCGATGGAGTCCACTTTTTTATCCGCACCCCTGTGGGCCATCGGCACTTGGTTGAGTCCGCCTTCTTGTCCGAATATCCCGATGCCGAGATTTTTGAGGTAGAAGAGGACTATGTCCAGAAAATTAAAGACAAGCCTTTTGCCAACAGGGATATCTTCGGAGCGGATTTTGCTCTAGCCAAAGCCGATCACTTTCCCCTTAAAACTTACGAATACTTTGAGGACAAGACGGACGAGAGGATGCTGGATCCCCTAGCCACCATGACCGAGGTTATGGCCACTCTCAAGAACAACGAAGCCTTGTGGATTCAGCTTTTGATAAGGCCGACCGGTGACAAGTGGCGCGAGAAAGGGCAGGAGGAGATAGACGATTTGATGGGTGTTAAAAAAGGCAAAGGGCAGTCGTCCTTTAGCGGTGTTGCCAAAGACGCCAGGGAGATATTATCCAATATACCAACGGCCATGGTCCAGACTCCTGTCTTTATTGAAGAGGTGGAAGTCAAGCTTCCTCAGAGCAAGCCCGCCGGTCCTGCCAGCCAGGATAAGATCAAGGCCGTCTACAACAAGATGTCCAAGAACGCTTTCGAGTGCATTTTGCGTGTTATCTATATCGACGACAAGGATGAATTCACTCCGGAGAATGTGACCGCCTTCATGGGAGCCTTAAGACAGTTCAGCGATCAAAACCTCAACCAATTGGCGCCCCACAAGCCAACCCTCACCACCTCAAGCGCAGTTGGACTTTTCAACCGCAAGAAAAAGTTGGTCCGGCGGAAGCGGGAGTTGATGATAAACTACATAGAGCGCGCCATGCCCAAGCCCATTAAATTGCCCTTGGTGGATTCAAGGTTGAAGACTTCTATCTTGAGCTCGGAGGAGGTGGCAACGCTTTTCCACCCACCGAGCATGTTGATTAAGTCCCAGGGAGTTCAGGTCATTCAATCGAGAAGGGGCCAGGCGCCAATGGATCTGCCCACTAAAGAAAGATGATCGAACCCGGAGAAGGCATAACTATTATCGGACAGACTAACTTTCGACAGAGGGTGACTTTTGGCATCAAGGAGAAGGACCGCATGCGCCACACCTACGTCGTTGGCAAGACGGGTTCGGGCAAGTCGGTCTTGCTTGAGAATATGATTATCGACGATATTCGCGACGGCCGGGGGGTCGGGTTTTTGGACCCTCATGGAGAATCGGCGGAGACCATTTTGAAGTTCATCCCCGAAGAGCGTTTGAACGACGTGGTCTATTTCGACCCTTCGGATATGTCTCACCCCATCGGCTTTAATCCTTTGGAGAAGGTTTCCGAGGAACATATCCATTTGGTGGCTTCAGGAATCATGGCGGTATTCAAGAAAGTGTGGGCGGATGTTTGGAGTAACCGTATGCAATACATCATGAACAACACTCTGTTGGCCTTGTTGGAATATCCCGGGTCAACTTTGTTGGATGTGATGCGTATGTTAACCAACAAGAGCTTTAGAGACAAAGTTATCCAAGAGCTCACCGATCCGGTGGTCAAGACCTTCTGGGTGGAGGAGTTTGGCAAATGGACCGCCAAGTATGCCGACGAGGCCAACGCCGCCGTTTTGAATAAGATCGGACAGTTAGTCTCCAACCCCTTAATTCGCCACATTGTCGGACAGCCCCACTCAACCATTAATTTGCGCGAGCTCATGGACGAGGGGAAGATTTTGATCATGAACCTCTCCAAGGGAAGGATGGGGGAGGACAACTCGTCTTTGATCGGAGCCATGCTTATCACCAAGATCCAGATGGCTGCCATGAGCAGGGCAGATATCCAAAATTTGGAGGACAGGAAGCCCTTCCACCTATACATCGACGAGTTCCAGAACTTCTCCACAGACTCTTTCGCCGATATCTTGTCTGAGGCACGCAAGTATGGATTGAGCTTGACCGTGGCCCATCAATACACCAAACAGCTGACCGACCCGGTGACTCGCAACACCAAGGTGCGAGATGCAGTCTTTGGCAACGTGGGGACCATGATCGCTTTTCGGGTGGGGGCCGAAGATGCGGAATTCCTCGAGAAAGAGTTTGAGCCGGAGTTTATGATGAACGACATGGTCAATCTTCCAAACTACAACATATACGTGAAGTTGATGGTTAACGGGGTCTCTTCAAAACCTTTTTCGGCCGTTACCTTCCCTCCGCACAAGTTGGAAGGGGAGTCCTTTGCCGATGTCATTATAGCCAGCAGCCGACAAAAATACGGCGTGCCGGTGGCGGAAATTGAGAGGAAGATTGGGGCTCAGTATGAAGCCGCTGCCCAGGGGATCGGGGACAAGGCCCAAAGGCGGGGAGAGACGAGGCTGGGGGTGTTGAAGAAAGAACCGCCCAAGAAGGACAAGAAGGATTTGAATATAGACAAAGATAAACTCAGAGAGGCCCTCCAGGGGACCCAGAAGAAGGAGAATGAGTCTGGGAATTAACGATATTAAAAAAGGCTCCCTCATCGTCCTGGGGGGAGAGCCGTATTTGGTGATGACGATATCCCATCAGCATATTGGACGGGGCAGTGCCAACGCCCAGCTCAAGGCCAAGAGCCTGGTGAGCGGGAAGATTATTGACCGGACTCTCAAGCCCTCAGATCAGGTTGAAGAGGCTGAAGTCTCTAAGATGGACGCCGAGTTCATATACAACCGAGGTCTTGAGTATTGGTTTCATGAAGCGGGCAATCCTGGGAATAGATTTTCCATTGAAGGGGAGGTGATAGGAGAGCAAGGGGCCTTTCTCAAGGCCAAAATGGCCGTTAGGGCGGTTAAGTTTGGGGGGAAGGTGATAAATGTTGAACTGCCCGTAAAGGCGGAATATGAGGTAACTGAAGCGCCTCCTAATGTGCGGGGCAATACTGCTCAAAGTGGTACAAAACAGGTCACTATTGAAACGGGAGCAAAGATCTCTACCCCCATGTTTATAGAAACCGGGGATATGATCCGGGTGAATACGGAAACGGGGGAGTACGTTGAGAGGGCTTAGCTGATCTGGTAAACCTTATATCGCTATGGATAAAACTAAAAAGGTCTTTGTGGGGCTCTCAGGCGGCGTTGATTCGTCTGTTTCTGCGTATCTTTTGCAAGAACAAGGGTATGAAGTGGTAGGAGTGCATTTGAAGTGTTGGAATCGTGACGGTTGTGATGAGCGCGAAGCAAGAGATGCCAGGTTGGTCGCAAACAAATTGGACATTCCTTTCTATGTTTTTGACATGGAAAAGGAATACAAGGAACGGGTGGTGGATTATATGGTCGGAAGCTATGCCAGCGGGTTGACTCCCAACCCGGATGTGATGTGCAATAAGGAGATTAAGTTCGGCCTTTTCTTCGACAAGGCTATTAGTATGGGGGCTGACTGCGTTGCCACCGGC
>JAXMKI010000014.1:0-14172 GCA_034374545.1 Patescibacteria group bacterium
TGGGCCTAACTTAGTGATTTCCGGCAGGCTCAAAATCTCGGCTTCATCTCCGAAGATGATCTTGACAAACTTGCGCATATCAGAGAGGGCTATCATATCTCTGTTTTTAAGATAAAAGATGGTGTGAATGAATTGATTCACTTTTTCCTGGAGCGGCCCTTTTGATATCGCCTCCACCTTGCCCTTAATTCGCCAACGGCCAACCATAAGGTGGCCGGTCATTTTCTGGTGCACTAGAAGCATCTTCCCTTCCGAGAGGTGGAAAAGCACATTCTTACCTACCCTACCCACCTTCAATATACGCAGGCCCTTGATGCGCTTTTTCAAAACCGGGACCGATGGCAACTTCACTGCCTTAGGCCAATCGGTCCAGAAACCTACTATCACCTGCCCTTTAACTTTGCGGTGAAGGTCTTTGGCGATAGTTTCAACTTCTGGAAGTTCTGGCACTTTTATGTCAAAGTGGCGCTCTCCGCCCTGGGGACCAGGCTGGGATCCGTTGGGAGGGTGAGGAAAAAAGTTGTGCCCCGCCCAAGGGTGGACTCTACCCAGATTTCCCCCCCGTGTTGGGTGATGATGTTTTTGGTGATGTAGAGTCCCAGGCCCGAACCATCGGCATGCACTTTTCTGGCGTTGGAGGCGCGGTAGAACTTAGCGAAGATTTTTCCCATGTCCGCGGGTGGTATGCCCACGCCCGTGTCTTGAACGCTTATTTGAACAAATGGTTTTGGGGGAACTGCCTTGAGACGAACAGTGACCGAGCCGTTCTTTGAGTTGTATTTCATAGCGTTGTCTATCAAATTGGACAGGGCTATCCCCAGCTTGGTTGGATCTGCAAAAACTTTGCTCTCTTCAAGGCCACCCTTATCAAAGAAGACCTGGAGGCCGTATTCCTTGGCCACCACTTGAGCATTAGCCAGGATATCCTCGATGAATTTAACCAATTCCACCTCCTTGTATTCGTAACCAAAGCGCCCCCCCTCGATCTCGGCCGTATCCAGCAAGTCATTAACGGTCTTTAATAGATTGGCGGTGGCTTGCATCCCGTTTTTCGCCAGAGTCTTATCTTCCTCCGAAAGCCCGGGGTTGTCGCGTAACCCCTCAAGGGTCCAGTTGATGGCAGTTAGGGGAGTGCGCAGCTGGTGAGCGGCCACGGACACGAACTCCGATTTAGATTTTACCAATTCGATCTCTCTAGTCCGGTCCCTAATCACCTTAACAAACCCCAAGATACGACCGCTTTTATCCGCGATCTTATCGGTCGATACCCTAAACTCCCTGTTGGGGCTTTCAAAAGATATATCTACTATCTGAGGGTATTGGTTTGGCTCACTTCTTCCCACCACCACCGGTGCCAGAGAGGGAAACAGGGTCTGGGTTAGGGTTTGATAACCTTTTTCGCCGGCTCTTTCCGGCCCCATGGTCTGGCCGATTACCTGGTCTTTGGACAAGCCAAAAAATCTCTCTGCCGCCGCGTTGAAGATAAGGATCTTAAAATCGCTGCTATAGGCGATGACCGCATCCTCCAGGTTGGTGACGATGCTCTCCATCCGCCCAACCGACACTTTGGTCTCGAATGTTCTTAGAGCCCTTTGGTATTCGTGCCAAGAGAGTATGGTTGCGAGTGCGAAAATCGTCGTGGCGAAGACGCTAAACCAGACTATTTCCTCTATTAGGAAGAAGCTAAAGGCTACTAGGAAAACCTTTGTGGCCCAGATAATCCAAATCCACCGCATCTCCCGCAGGCGCAGGTTGGAGAAAACTTTTGTTAGCCTATTAGCTAACTGCATCGCTACTATTATAGCGTTAAAAAAGCCTGCTGGCTTGTTGCTGACTTTGCTTGATTCTATTAATAAGAGTCTTGAACCCTAAGCCCTCCAGGTATTTCCACAGGTCCTTGTTTTTTAGGGAATCGCCTGTTTTGAGAGCCTCTAGGGTCTCGTTAACCGGAACGTCCGTGATTAGAGTCGCCAGTTTTTTGGAAAGAAGGGCGCTTTCTTTCCCCTCTTCCAGCTTCTGCGCCAGGGTCGGCTTGTCTTCTTTTATCTCCGCCAGATGGGCGTAAATGTTTTCGATATCAGTGTAGCGGATTATCAAGTCAACTGCACTTTTGGGACCTATACCGGTGACGCCGGGGATGTTGTCGGAGGTGTCTCCCACCAATCCTTTGTAATCAGCCAGAGCCTCGGGCGAAACCCCAAACCGTTCTTTGACCTGGTTTTCATTATATATAGTGGTCTCGGATATGCCTTTTTTGGGCACTTGAGCCACTATTCGATCTCCCTCTACCACCTGCAGAATATCGAGGTCACCCGACATTATCTCAACCTGCAAATCGGAGTTAGAGAATTTAACCGCCAGAGTCGCAATTAGATCATCCGCCTCATATCCGGGGATTTCCACGGTCTTAATCCCAAAGTGCTCCATAAGGACGCGGGCCTCTTTTAGCTGATCGACTAAAGTATCCGGGGTTGGGGGACGGGTAGCTTTGTATTCGTCGTACATGTCATCTCTAAAGGTTGGCTCCGGCCTGTCAAAGGCAGCGACGGCGTAGAGGGGATGGTCTTCGTTGAAAAGCTTTATCAAGATACTGGCTAGGCCATAGAGGGCGCCGGTCGGCTTTCCCCCAGGTCCGGTCAGGGGCGGCAAGGCGTGGAAAGCCCGGTGGATTAGAGAGTTGGCGTCAATTAAAAGTAATTTGTCTTTCATTTTCTTGTCTGCCATGTTCGAACTTTACCCAAAGAGTGCCTTTAGGCAAAATGCCTTTGATTCTATCGGCCCATTCTATAACTACGATGCCAGGCTCATTCAGTATCTTCTCCACTCCCAAGACTTTGAGGTCCATAATCCCTACTCTATAGGCATCTATATGATACAGGTTCTTGAACCGAGACTGTTTGGGGAGGGGAAATCTCTTCATCACTAGAAAAGTCGGGCTCAAAATCCTCCTTTTCACCCCCAAGGCCTTGGCGAGGGCTTGGGTGAAGGTGGTTTTGCCGGCCCCGAGCTCTCCCTCCAGGGCCAAGATTAGGGCGCCTTTCTTGGGGGCTTTTTGTATAGCCTCTTCCAAGATCTCCTTAGCCAATCTCTGGGTGTCCTTTGCCCCCTTAGTCGTATATCTTTTCATTCTCTTCTTGGTATATCTTACCCACTACGTACCAGGCGAGGGCGCCGGCAACGAGGGCCAACATCAACCCTACTGCAACTGGGGCGAGGCCGGGGGAGTAATCGGTGGCGCCAAAACCAGCTTGCCTGGACGGCAAAGAGTTTGCAGCTGCGGGGGCCTGCGGGATGAACTTATCCGCCGTGACTATCTCGCCCTCGCTTATGTTTCTGGCGTAGGTCAGTTCGTCTATAACCTCCCCGTTGGATGCCCGCAAGAAAACAGTATCTCCATCATTGTTGAGCGTTATCTTAGTCAAAGGTCTTCCCAGCTCTACGGTCTCACCGGGGGCGATGGGCTCTACGGCGGACAAGGAAAAGGTTTTGCCGCTCTCATCCGCCAGGCTTAACCCTTTAGAGGAAGCACTCTCGTCGCCGTCGTTAATTAACCTAATCCATTCCCCCTTCTCGTCCGAGCCCGTGGGGTTGGGCAAAAGTTCTTTGATGAGGATCATTAAACGAGCTTGTCTGTCGATCTGATACCCAAATGTTTAAAGGCCTCTTCTCCCACCAGACGTCCGCTGGGGGTGCGCTTGAGGAAGCCTAACTTCATGAGGTATGGCTCGTAGACTTCCTCTATGGTAGCTGCGTCTTCGCCAAGGGCCGCCGCTATGGTCTTGACCCCCACCGGCCCACCGCCGAACTTTTCTATAATCATCTTGAGGAAGATACGGTCGTGCGACTCCAGGCCGACTGAGTCTATATCCAAGAAATCCAGGGCTTCTTTGGCCACTTCGGCCGTAATCTCCTTGTACTTGTTGACTTCCATGTAGTCGCGGGTGCGCCTCAAAAGCCTGTTAGCCACCCTGGGGGTGAAGCGAGAGGCCTCGGCCAAATTCGTGGCTCCCTCTTCGGTGATGGGGATGCCCAAGATTGCCGATGAGCGTTTAATAATTTCTTTGATGTCGTCTTCGCTGTAGTATTCGAGCTTGAAGGTGCCTCCAAAACGCGAGCGCAAGGGAGCGGAGAGCAAATTGACGCGGGTAGTGGCCGCCAAAAGAGTGAAGGGCGGCAGATCAAGTGATATGGTTCTGGCCCCCGTCCCCTTGCCGATGACGATGTGGAGCTTGCGGCTCTCCATGGCTGGGTAGAGGACCTCCTCGATCATTTTGTTCAGCCGGTGAGCCTCGTCTATGAAAAGAATTTCCCCCTCTTCCAAGTTGGAAAGGATAGCTGCCAGGTCGCCCACCTTTTCAATAGCAGGTCCGGAAGTTGTTTTGATAGTGCCTCCTATCTCCTTGGCGATCAGCCTGGCTAGAGTGGTCTTCCCCAAACCGGCCTGGCCGTATAAGAGGAGGTGGTCTATGGGCTCTCCCCGCATCTTGGCGGCGTCTATGATAACCCGCAAGTTCTTCTTAACCTGCTGCTGGCCTATGTAGTCATCCCACTGTTTGGGGCGCAAGACTACATCAATAGCCTGTTCGTCTCCGTTTTGGGATATAGGTGTGGTTTTAGCCATATCTATTGACAAATAGGAATGTTTGTGTTATCGTTGGACTTGATGGAGTTGAGGGGCCTGCGGGCATATATTTGGAATCACTCTTAGATATTTCGGACACTCTGGCTCCGGCTGGGGTAATCCTCGGAGAGATTCTATAATTTCCTTCGGGAAAGCTCATTCCTGCCCGCAGACCTCTAACTCTATCCCTTATCTTACAAAGCTAGCGGGCCAATTAATAGGGCCAGTTACTTTTTCCACCTCCTCGAGGGTGGTGAGCCCAGAGAGGGCTTTGATAACCCCGTCTTCTTGCATATATACCATTCCCTTGGCGCGGGCAACTCTGCGTACATCCAATTCGGTGACTTTTTTGCCCAAAGTTTCCACTACAGATTCGTCGAAGGTCAAAAGCTCAAATATACCCATGCGCCCCCGGAACCCATTAATGCAGGAGGGGCACCCCACGTTCTTATACAACCTCACCGAAGCGGGGAAGTTGGCCCGTTCCGGCAAAGAGCCCTTAAGGGCTTCTATTTGAACCCTCAATTCATCTTCTATGGCAATTGGCTGTCTGCACTTCTCGCAAAGTTTGCGCACCAATCTCTGAGCCACGACCAACTTGAGGGCGGAGGCCAGGCTGGAAATCTTGCCTTTTAGATCCATTAATCTGGGGATGGCCCCGGGGGCGCTGTTGGTGTGCAAGGTGGAGAATACTAGGTGGCCGGTGAGAGCGGCGTCAATTGCCGTGGAAGCCGTTTCGGCGTCGCGAATCTCTCCTACTAAGATCATGTCCGGATCTTGGCGCAGGATCGAACGCAGCCCCGAGGCAAAGGTGTAGTTTTCTTTGGGCCGGACCTGGGTCTGTTCTATGCCCTCAAGGTGGTATTCAATTGGATCCTCAATGGTGATGGTCTTGGTCTCCGAGGAACGCTTGTGTTTTAAAAAGGCGTAGAGGGTGGTTGTCTTGCCGGAGCCAGTGGGGCCGGTTGCCAAAATCATGCCGCTTACCCCCCTCAAAGAGCGCTCTATGATTTTCAGATCGTCTGCTCGTAAGCCGAGGCTGTCCATATTAATGTCAACGGAGCTCGGATCGAGCACCCTCATCACAATAGCTTCCCCAAACTCAGAAGGGACAACTGAGATCCTAACTTCGACATCCTGGCCACCTGGTCGTCGGATGGTGAAGCGCCCATCTTGAGCTTCGTCTTTAATGTTGAGCTTTAAATTGGCCAGGAGCTTTAGCCTGCCAGTAACTCTCCTGCTAATGTTTTCGTCGAAGCGGCCGACCTCGTACAAGACGCCGTCTATCCTGTACCTAACTTGGGTTGCTTCTCTGACGGGCTCCAAGTGAATGTCAGAAGCCTTGAGAATGATGGCGTCGGCCAAAATCCTGATAAGCACGTCCGTGGTGGCGGTTTCGGCGTCGATGGTTTTTAAATCCTCCAGGACCGCCTCTATGGTCTTAATGTTCTCTTTCGATTGCAGCACTCCTTGGGAAAGGGCTATCTCGGAGACAATCTCATCCTGGTCTTCGGGCCGAATGGAGGCGTAGTTTTCCCAGGCGTTTTTTAGAAATCTGTTGGAGACTACAAAAACCTCCGGGGTTAGCTTTTTCTCGTCCAGGAAAAGCTTTATCTTCTCGAATTCGCTGGTCTTCGAAGAATAAACACCCAGCTGCACCTTATTTTTGTCTCTGGCGAAAACCACCACCTGACCCTCCTTAGCCAAAGCCTCGGAGACAATCTCCACCGCCGACCTGTCTATGGGCTGTTGGCCCAGATTTAAATAGGGCAATCCCTCTTCTTTGGCTCTGCGCATAGCGTCGCGCTCCTCGGCGTCTTTCTGGAGAGAGAGCAATCTTTCTTCTATCGGCTGCTGGCTGAATTTAAGCATAGTGGGTTTGTCTTTTAATAATAGTCCAGGGCTCTCCTGCTAGCAAAAAGATATCGGGGGGGTAAGATATAGGATATATGTCCGGGCACAATAAGTGGAAGCAGATAAAGGACAAAAAGGCTAAGACTGATCAGAGCCGGGGCAAGCTTTTCTCCAAACTGGCGAGTGTCGTATCCATCGCGGCTCGTGAGAATCCCGACCCCAAGTTCAACCCAAACTTGCGCCAGGCTATCGACCAGGCCAAAAAACAGAATATGCCCCTGGCGAATATTGAAAGAGCTATTAATCGGGCCGGCGAGGTTAAAAGCCTGGAGGAGCTTTTGATAGAGGCCTATGGTCCGGAGGGGGTTGGCCTGCTGATTGAGGCTGTAACCGACAACCGCAATCGCACCCTGGCAGAGGTCAAAAGAATCTTTAAGGATTTTGATACTAAGCTAGCTGAGCCGGGAGCGCTTATGTGGGCCTTTGAAAAGTCCGACGGTGGCTATGCGCCCAAGTTCCCGACGGCCACGTCCGCGGAGGTTGCCAAAAAAGTGCTTTCTCTGGAGGAGGCTCTCGAAAATCACGCGGACGTCACGGCAATATACACTTCTTTGCGAAAATGAAAATTCTCGGCATAGATCCGGGCACCACCCGCACGGGGTGGGGTGTCATAGAGAAGAATAAGGGGCTGCATTTGATCGACTGTGGTTTGATAAGCGGCGAGGGGGTAGATATAGGAAATCGCCTGGCTCACCTCGAAGAAGAAGTGGAAAGACTGATCTATCTCCACCAGCCGGATATGGTCTGCCTGGAGAAGCTTTTCTTCTCCAATAATCAAAAGACTGCAAGCGCTGTATCTGAGGCTAGGGGGGTTGTGATCTTAACCGTCCAAAAGGCTGGATTTAAGTTGCTTGAGTTCACCCCCAGCGAAATCAAGTCGACAGTTGCCGGCGACGGGAGGGCCGACAAGGAGGGCGTGAGGCGGGCGGTGGAGTGGACTCTAGGGGCCGATTCCATCCCAGGGCCGGATGATGTATCGGATGCTCTGGCCATAGCCCTCAGGGGCGCTTTTGAGCCAAGTTAAGGGGGTCTTGACATAGTCACCCACTCCAATATACTGTCGCTAGCCTGGACTTCGCTTCTTCCTGCAAAGTCCTCTAAAAGGTCGTTTTAAAACCATTAAAACAATGGATTACAAGGAAGAGATTCTTCTCCAGGACGACGATCCCAGCAGCGACCCCGACGAAGTGGAAGAGGCTGAGGGAACACCTGTTGAGACAGATGACGATGACGAAGAAGAGGAAGACGAGCTTTAGTTTTCCTTGGTGAACAAAGCCGCCCTACCAAAATGGGGCGGCTTTGTTTTAGAATAAGAAGGCTTATGAAATTCCCTAAATTGAATAAGCGCGGAATAACCCAGGTGGCCTTGGTCGGCTTTGCTTTGGGAGTCCTTTATGTAGCCTTCATCTACTTCACTACCGAGCTCCCGGCGGCTGAGGATATAACTAACATAGCCATCGCGGAATCCACTAGGCTGTTTGACCGAGAGGGCGAAGTTGTTTTCTATGAAATATACAAGGACGAGAAGCGCACGGTTATCCCAGCCGAGGAGATCCCGGACGTGGCGCGCCAGGCGACGCTGAGCATGGAGGACAACTCCTTCTATGAACACGGCGCCTTTGATTGGCGCGGTTTAACTAGGGCTGTGCTCGTTAACCTTATAAGGGGCCGGGTTACCCAAGGGGGTTCTACCATCACCCAACAGCTGGCCAAAAACACCTTCTTGACCCCGGAGCGAACCATTACCCGCAAACTAAGGGAGGCGGTGTTAGCCCTTAAGCTGGAGCGAAGATATGCCAAGGATGATATCTTGAGCCTTTATTTAAACCAGGTCCCTTATGGGCCGACTATATACGGAATTGAATCGGCCTCCCAAGCTTATTTTGCCAAGCCGGCCAATGAGATAAATATTAATGAGGCTGCCATGCTGGCGGCTTTGCCCAAAGCCCCCAGCTACTATTCCCCCTGGGGGGTGCACAAAGACGATCTGCGCAACCGCAAGAACTTCATCTTGGGGCGCATGTCTGAGCTTGGATACATAGACGAGCAGCAGCTCTCCGAAGCCGGGGAAGAGCTCCCGGAGATACAACCCCAACCGGAGATGGGTATCCGGGCGCCCCATTTCGCTATCACCATTCAGGAATATCTGCGGGACAAATACGGCGAGGAGGTTTTGCGCACCGGTGGGCTGAGAGTCATAACCACCCTCGATTGGCGGATGCAAGAGATTGCCGAGCAGGCAGTTATGGAAAATGTCACTCGCAACAAGGAGGTGGCGGGGGGGCACAACGGCGCTTTGCTAGCCATGGACCCCAAGACAGGGCAGGTTTTGGCTATGGTCGGCTCGCGCGATTACTTTGCCGATCCAGAGCCGGAGGGATGTGATGAGGGGAGGGATTGTGCTTTCGAAGGGAACTTCAATGTGCCCCTACAAGGGCTACGTCAGCCCGGATCGTCCTTCAAGCCCTTTGCCTACCTGACGGCCTTTCAACAAGGGTTCACCCCTCAATCTATTATCTGGGATGCGAGCACCGAATTCTCGGTTAACTGCCCGCCGAGCTGTTACAGCCCCATCAACTTTGACCATCGCTTCCGCGGACCAGTGACTATGGCCGAAGGCTTGGCTCAATCCATCAACGTTCCGTCAGTCAAAACTCTTTACTTAGCCGGTTTGGAAAGAACCATGGATAACGCCCTCAAGTTCGGCATTAAAACCTTCGATGACCCGAATCGATTCGGCCTCTCTTTGGTTTTGGGTGGAGGTGAAGTGCGGATGATCGAGATGATAAGCGCCTACAGCGTGCTGGCCACGGAGGGCACATACCACGAGCCTGCCTTCATCCTTAGGGTGGAAGATTCCAAGGGCAAGGTTTTGGAGGAATACAAAGATGAGGGGATTAGGGTGGTTGACGTGCAATATCCAAGATTAGTAAATGACATTTTATCAGACGTTGGTTTGCGCTCGGGCCTTTTCACCGCCAGTTTGCCCCTAACCCAGGTCCCCGGATATCAGGTGGCTCTAAAAACCGGTACCACCAACGACTACGTCGACGCGTGGACCTTTGGGTATACCCCCAATTTGGTGGCAGGCGTGTGGGCTGGCAACAATAACCGCCTACCCCTCGGCCAAGAGGGCAGCAGTTTGCTGGCCGCCATTCCGATGTGGCACGACTTTATGTCTCAGGCCCTGCCAGAGCTCCCCGTGGAGTATTTCAATAGGCCCGACCCGGCCGTCGGCAGCCACCCAACTTTGAACGGTCAGTTAATCGAGGGCGAATACCACAGCATCCTCTACTACTTGGGACGCCAAGGGGATTCCCAATATCCAGGTTGGGAAGCCGGTATTCAATTTTGGCTGGGGATTAACCCCCCTCCGACTAGATTCCCCACAACTAAAGTGGGCGGAGAGGACACCGAAGGGTCTGTGGGGAATATAGATATTAGCTTTAAGTCTCCCCAGAGTGGCGACCAGGTGGGCAGCTCTTTTACCCTAAAGGCTAGGATTAAAAGCGAAAGCGACATAGAGGAAATTAGGGTTTATCTAAATGACGATCTTAAGGCAACTTATTCCGGCAACTTTGGGAAGCACCCCGCTCTTGAGGAAGAAATCACGGCCAGCGGAGGACTCCAAGGCAAATTGCGAATTAGCGCAACCGACGAACTCGGAAACAGCAACGAAGAGGGTATTATTATTTTCTTCTGAGCCCCGCCTAGGGCTTTATGGGCATTAAGATGTAGAAGTACCCCGCCCCATTGGGGGACTTGATCACCGCTGGCCGCTCTTCTCCGTTTAACCCCAAGTTGACCTCCTTGCTCGATTCGCTCTTGACTCCGTCCAGGAGGAACTGCCAGTTGAAAATCGTATCCATATCCGGACCGTCTGCTTTGACGGGGAGCAGATACCTGTTTTCTCCAATAGAGCTGTCGCTTGAAAATATTTCTAGAGTTTTCTTGTTTTTAATCTTCAGCGTAACTTCGCTACTCCTGCCCGCAAAAGAGCTAGCCAACTTCAAGCCACTGATCAGCTCTGCTCTATCCACCACTACGTTATTTTCCACCTCTTTGGGCACTATGGCTTCGTAGTCGGGGAATTTCCCTTCGACCAATCTAGATACCAAGTTCAGGCTTTCGGTCTCGAATAAGACTTGGGTCTCGTCGGTATAGATTTTGATGCTTTCCTTCTCTTCCGCCGCGCGCCCCAACTCCTGGGCTGCCTTGAGGGGAACCGTTATGGCCATCCCTTTGGGAAAGGTGTTTTTGATCTGCTTGCCGAAGATAGTGGCCTCGGCCAGGCGAAAACTGTCTGTCCCCACCAGCTTCAAACTGTTGGGCTCTATAACAAATAGGACTCCGCTAATCTCGGGGCGCAGATCTGAGACCTCGACGGCTATACTTGTCTTTTGGAGGGCTTCGTTGAGGGCTTCGCTTGGTATCTCAAGAAATTCCTTTTTCTCCTTGAGGGTTGGGATTATAGGAAATTCTTTCTTGTCCATCCCCTGGATGCGAGCTTCGTAGTTGTCCGTCTTAACTATCAAATTAGTCTCTTTGGCTTCCAGGTTTATCCTCTCGCTGGATATGTTGTTAACCATACTCGCCAAGGTGGAGAAGGAGACCGCTATCTCCCCCTCCTCAATAATCTTGCCGAAGACGGCTTTGCTGATGGCGAGCTCTAGGTTGGTGGTCGAGAGTCTTATCTGGTTGTTTCGGGCCTCAATAAGGACTGTCCCAAGGACAGGCAAATTGGCAGTTGTCCCCACTCCTCTACCAACAGCATCCAATCCGGATTTGAGATTACTCTTTAATATAATTACTTTCATGATTTATATAGAGTAGTAGTAGTGGCTGTTAATATGTGGATAGAGGTCGAGTTTTGGTGCTCTGACTAGGTTAATTGATTGTTTTTGATTTAGCATTTTGTTGATGGGGGTGGGGTTAATCTACTTGAGGGCTAAACTTGTTACGAGAGAGGGCCAAGTTGTGCCGAAGAACTTCATGCTCCGCAAACAGTCCCTACCCAAACTTATTAACATCTTCTTTGATAAGCAGAATCTTTTGGCTTAGGTCTGGGTCCTTCTCTGCCTCGCGGATAATCTTCTTGCAGGCGTAGATGGCCGTGGTGTGGTCTCTCTTGCCTACGCGGTTGGCAATGTCGGGGTATGACATGCTGAGTAATTCGCGCAGCAGGTGCATGGTGATTTGGCGAGGCTCGACGTATTCCTTGTTCCGGGAGCGGCCGAGAATATCATTGGGAGAAACCTCAAAGAAGGCAGACACAGCCTTAATAACTTGGTTGGGGGTCGCGCGCGAGGCGGACCTGTTGGTCACCTCGGAGATAATCTTCTCGGTGGTGGCGATGTCCAAAGCGCGCTTGTAGGTGATCTGATGGAAAACCAGCTTGTTTAATATCCCTTCTATTTCGCGGATGTTGCGCTGAACTCTTTTGGCCACCAGCTCAACTACCTTGTCATCCAAAGAAACCCCCCTCTCCTGAAGTTTGTTCTTGGCTATAGCCAGACGGGCTTCGAACTCAGGGTTGCTGATGTCAGCTATCATCCCACCCTCAAAGCGTGAACGCAGGCGCTCTTCCAGGGTGGCGATAGAGGCCGGGGGCCTGTCGGAGGAGATGATAATCTGCTTGTTATTCTGGTGGAGGGCGTTAAAGGTGTGGAAGAATTCCTCTTGGGTCTTCTCTTTGCCCCCCAGGAATTGAATGTCGTCGATAATTAGGACATCGACGTTGCGATAAGCCGCTTTTATATCTTCCGCCCGGCGGTTGCGAATGGCCCAGAGCACATCATTAGTAAACTTCTCGGAAGTTACATACTTCACCCCCATTTTGTTGTCGGTGCGCCTGCGCAACTCATTGCCGATACTTTGGATCAAGTGCGTTTTCCCCAAACCGACGCCACCGTATATGAAAAGAGGGTTGTATTTGGTTCCCACTTCGTCGATAACCGCCTGAGCAGCCGAGTGAGCCAGTTCATTAAAGGAACCAACCACGAAAGTATCAAAAGTATGTTTGGGGTTAAGGTTGGTTTCCGGGTCAACCCGCATCTCTTGGAAGACAAGCTGTTTCTCCTCGCGGTGGTCCCTCGTCTCTCTATGCCTTCTATTAATAGCTCTTTGGGACAGGCTCCCCTCAACCACATACTCAACGTGCTTGGTGTTTCCGTCGAGAGTGCGCATCGATCCCAGAATCAGTTTATGATATTTAGTTTCCACCCACTCCTTGGCAAAGTTGTTGGGGAGGGCGACCAGGGCGGACCCCTCGCTGTTTTCCAGGAGGCGGCTATTCTTGAGCCAGGTGAGGTAGTTGGGCTTGGATACCCTGAGCTCTATGTCGGAGAGGACGGCGGTCCATAACTCCTCCGGGGTGACTAGCTCGGGTGCCTGGTTTTCCATAACTCTAATCTTAGTGAACGAAACCCCTGCGTCAAACATGCCAACATGTGCCAAAGTGTGAATTATCTGTGGAGGAGATCTAAAGCATTAACAAAAGCTAACTTTATGGATATAATAACGCCGTTATGCCCAAGAGAACATATCAACCCAACAAGCGCAGGAGAGCCAAGAAACACGGCTTCCTCAAACGCATGAGTACCCCAGGAGGAAGAGCCATCTTGCGCCGCCGGATTATCAAAGGGAGGAAGAAGCTCGCCGCCTAGTGCTAGCCAAGAGGTTCAAACTTCCCATAGGAGAGTTCCCCAAGAGGAGCCAGCTGGTTTTTAGGGGCCAGCTTTTAACTATCAAGAAGGCCCCCAACCAACTGGAGCACCCAAGGGTGGGGGTGCTGGTTAGTAAACGGATCAACCCAAAGGCGAGCACCCGCAATTCCCTCAAAAGAACCATCTACGACACACTCAAAGAGAAGCTTCCAGTTTTACCAACAGCCCTGGACTTGCTAGTGGTGGTGGAGGCCCCTATTATAGAGATTGATTTAAAGACTAAGCAGATGCTTTCGCAAGACCTCGATCGAGGCTTGGGAACACTGAGCACTAAGTAAAGATGAGAGAATTTTTTACAGAAGCTTTTTACAGACCGATCTTTAATGCCCTAGCCTGGCTTTATGAAAACGTAGCCTTCGAGGATTTGGGGATAGCGATTATTCTGCTTACCCTGGCCGTGCGCGTTTTACTCTTCCCACTTTTCCATAAGACCACCAAGCATCAGCGGCTGACTCAAAACTTGCAGCCCGAGATCCAGCGCATCCAAAAGAAGCACAAGGACAACAAAGAGACCCAAGCCCAGAAGATAATGGAGCTTTATAGCCAGCACAAGATTAACCCCCTCACCCCGCTAATCGCCCTCATTATCCAACTGCCAATCATTATTGTCCTCTACCGCGTCTTCATCCACGGTTTTTCAGGCGACGCTCTAAACTTGTTGTATCCCTCCATCGATTTGCCTGATGTACCAGATCAAACATTTCTGGGGTTGATTGATCTAACCCAGAGCAATACCTGGATAGCGGGCTTCGCCGCTTTGGCTCAATATGTCCAAGGGAGGCTCTCTTTGGCCAAGATTAATAAGAATAAAGGGGGAGAGATGTCCAAAGCAGAGAAGGTTGGCAAGAATATGGTCATCTTTATGCCCTTTTTGACTTTGGCCATTCTCTTTAGCTTGCCGGCGGCCGTCGG
>JAXMKI010000015.1:0-3818 GCA_034374545.1 Patescibacteria group bacterium
TTGAAGTAGCGACAGCCAGCTGGAAGCCGATGGTGGCATCCGAAGGCTTAGTCCCCTCCCAGTAGATTGAGTTGATTATGAAGCCGTCGGCGCTGCCGGTATCAATAGTAGTTGATTCGAGGTAGTTGTCTGTGAGCCCGGGTAGGTCATCCTTATCCCAACTGGTACTTACCTTATAACTCGTTGTCCCGGGGCAATCACTGGTCTGCAGACCCCCACAGAAGCTGATCCAGCCGATAATGTCATTCCAGGCCCACCCCTGAAAATCCCCGCCGTTATCTAGTATGGTAACTCCGTAATCTGGAGTCGACCCCTTGAAGCTGATCCAGCCGTACTCATCACTCCAGGCATAGTTGCTCAAAACACCCTGGCCGTCATTGAGTACCCCAAAGCTGGGCGTACAATCATTGGTTGAATTAGGCGGCAGAGAACTGCAATAAGTGGCGATATAGGCATTGGTGCTATCATTAATCTTCCCCCACCTGTCTATCCTGGTACTTTTGACGTTGAGCCCGGTGTTGCTTACATAAAAATCGATCCAGCCCACCACATCATTCCAAGCCCATTTATCACTGCTATCAATATTGGAGGAGGCACCGGCGATTGAATAGCCGAAAAGAATCCCCGCTATCAAAAGGGCAATACCGCCAAATCTTATGAACCTATGGAACTTGGAATCTTTCATTTAAAAGGTAATATCACCCGCCGAGGTAATGGTTGCATTGGTAACGCTGTAGTAATCGTTCGTGGGGCCTGTTACCGGACCAACCACTCCGCTCGAACCGCTCCAATCATCAAAGGCGATGGTGAGAGTTCTGACCTTGCTAAGATACTGAACCAACTCTATGGCTCTGGCGCCTCCCCCCACATCCCAGCTCACGTGAGCTGTAATCTTCTGGGTGGCCGGGTCGCCGGTGCCGGCGCCGATAACGTTAAAACCCGACCTCGGCACATTCTCCACCGAGAACCAGGTGGTGTATTCAATATTTTCCTCGGCCGAATCCGAACTGAAAGTAATAACCTCGGTTGTGGTGGCTATGCCTAAAGTGGTTGACTCCGAACTAGTGGCGGTTACCTGAAACGAGTAGATGCCATTGGATGTTTTATCGGCCAAGTTATAAATCTCCGCCCAGTTCGCCTCGGTATACGATCGAACGTTATTAAGCATTTGCCCGGCGAGACCATAGGCCTTTTGGGCAGCCACATTGGCAGTTCCAGAGCGCAAAGAGACTACGATTGCCGTTACGCTCGACCCTACTATCAAAGCTGCAATGGCTATCGCCACTACCACCTCAAACATGGACTGCCCCTTTTCCTTATCCAATATTTTGTCAGTGTGTTTCTTCAAGATAGGCCTAATAATTCTTGGCTCTTATTATCTTACCACTAGTATCAACCGTAATCTCGTCGGTGAACTCCCCGTCCGTAGTTTTCAACCCCAGGTTGATGTTCGCACTCAAGGGAGTGAGAGTCGGCCCCCCTGCGATATTTAAGACACCCACGGTGGTGGTGGCGGTGAACTCCACCCCCGCACTTAGGTAAGTAACAGCAATGGGCGTGCTGGTGGCGTTGTCCTTTACTAAGGCGTAATAATCGCTAGCACCGTTAACGATATTAAACGCCCAAGTCGATCCATCCTGCTGAGATCTCGCCCTCGCCAATCCTTCCCGGAAGTATTCGACCACCTGACTGGAATCGCCGTTGATAACGGACTGTTTGCGGTATTTGAAATAGGTCGGCAGGCCCAGGGTGGCGATTATTCCCACTATGGCGATGACTATTATCAATTCCGTAAGCGAAAACCCACGTTCGCTCTCTCTTCTCTTTTGATCTGCGTCCAACATCTTTTTAAATTTGCCCCACCAGCTGGTATACGGGAACGATAATGGCTAAGGCAATAGTACCGACTATTAAACCGATCACCATCAGCATCACCGGTTCCAAGAAGGAGACTAAAATCTTGAGGGAGGAATCTATCTCCTTTTCATAGAAGTCAGCCAAAGTCTCAAGGACCTCCTCCATGTGTCCGGCATTCTCAGAAACAGCGATCAGGTTAACTAACACTTTGGGGAAGTAGGTCTCCTTCCTAAAGGCCTCCCCCACCGTCAAGCCTTTAGCTATGCCCTCCCTGGAGACCCTCATTAGAACCTCCTTGAGCTCATCCGAGCCAACGGAATCGGCGGTAATCTCTATGGCATCCAAGATGGGCGTGCCCGATTTCATCAGCGATGAAAGGGTTGCTGAAAAACGCTGAATGGATATCTTTTGCACAATGTCGCTTACCACCGGCAGCCTGCGCACAATCCGCCTACCTATTTTCTTGCCAGCTTGCGTCTTCCTGAAGAAAAACCACAAGCCAATACCCAGCCCTATCGAAAGGGGCACCACTAGAAGCATGTATTCCTTAAGGAAAAGCCCCACGCCAAAAACTATCCTCGAGAAAGTTGGGGGCTCCATGCCTCCAGAGAGAAAAGTCTCAGCAATTCTCGGCAAAACAAAGGTCATCATCAAAAAGAGGACTCCCAGCGAAAGACCCACCAAAATCACGGGGTATATGAGAGCCCCCTTGATGCGACTCCTCAGCTCCTTCTCCTTTTCCAGGTCCACACTCAACCTCTCAAAAACCGTATCCAAGCTACCCGAAGTTTCACCGGCTCTTAAAAGGCTCACGAAAACGGGCGAGAAGTACTTAGGGTGGTTGGCAAAGGCGGTGTGCAAAGGCTGCCCCTTGCTCAAAGATTCCCTAACTTCCAACAGTAGATTTTTAACGCTTTGCTTCTCAAAGTCAGCCACTAAAATATCTATGGCTCTAAACAGATCCGTCCCCACCCGCAGCATTAAAGCCAGGTATTTGGTAATGAAGACTTTGTCTTCGATAGTAATGGTTTCACCAAGCTGCTTGGAAAAAAGCTTTTTCTTCTCGGTGGACTTTATAGAAATAGGATGCAGGCCCTGTTGCGACATCCAACCCAAAACCGCAGCCGAAGAGCCGGCCTCAACATCTCCTTCTATTATCTGGCCTCCCGAACCAGAAGCTATGTAATGGAATTTAGCCAAATGAGTAACTTTATTCCCTAATGACCCTCATTACTTCATCGACGGTGGTCATACCTCTTTCAATTTTGCGCAGACCGTCCTCGAACATCGTAACCATGCCCTCTTCCCTGGCGACTTGCCTAAGCTTCTCCAAAGAGAATTCCTGGTCGTTGATAATGGCTCTCACCCGATCGGAAATGCCCAATACTTCAAAGATGCCTATCCTGCCCTGATAGCCGGTATACCCGTCGGCCGCACACCCGGCGCCTCTGTATAGTCTCTGGGGAATCTTTGCCTTAGCCGGATCAATGCCCAAATCCTTCAACTGAGTCTTAATAGCCGCCAGCGTCCCCTCGTCGGGAGCGTACGATTCTATACAATCCAAATGAATCTTGCGCACCAGTCGTTGGGCCAAAATCGCGTTGAGCACCGCCGACACCAAGAAAGGCGGCACATTCATATCCAGCAGCCTGGGCACAGCCGTGGGAGCGTCGTTAGTATGCAACGTTGATAGCACCAAGTGGCCGGTCAACGCGGCCTGCACGGCGATTTCAGCCGTTTCAGCATCACGGATCTCGCCCACCATCATAACGTTCGGGTCCTGCCTCAGAAATGATCTGAGCCCGCTAGCGAAAGTGATTCCCGCTTCGGGATTAATCTGAGTTTGATTGACGTAGTTAACATCGTATTCGATAGGGTCTTCGATAGTCACGATATTGACCTCGGAGCTATTTAGAATGTTCAAGACCGAATACAAAGTAGTCGTCTTGCCCGAGCCGGTA
>JAXMKI010000016.1:0-12143 GCA_034374545.1 Patescibacteria group bacterium
ATGCCGGCCAGGGCGCCTTTGCTCCGATCGATCTTCCCTGGAGTTTCGTTGATGCGGGAGGTAGCGGTTTGAATCTGGCTATTAATCCTACCCAATGTTGCATTAATCTCGCTAATCTGGCCGTTAATGGCGGATATCTGGGCGTTGAGCCGGTTAATCTCACTCTGGAGGGTGGTACCTTTCTGTTTATACAGATCTACCGTCTGGCGATATTCTTCACTTTGCTTTTCCAATTCCTTGAGCTGCTCTTCCAGCTCCTCTCTTTCTTGATCGATAGTTAGGGCTCTCACTCCTCCCCCAATGGGGGCGAAAACAGAAGCATCCAGCGACAAAATTCCCAGAAGGACAGCGGCCACGAAAAAGGCGGGGCGAATCCATTTCTTGGGTTTGGGGGAATCTTGGCGATTCAAATTAACTCGCGCTTCCCGGTGGGAATACACATCCGTCTTACCCTCTCTTCTTATCTCTATTAATAACTGGGGTTTTGGCCTCATCTATTTAATTATACGTTAACCTCACTCCTTAGGTTTCTCCTCGCTAGAAGCTTCCGCCTCCGCACCCTCCCCAGATTCTTCTCCCTTCTTTTCTCCTTCCACTAAGACGTCTTCAACGCCCATCTCTTCCACCGGCTCCTCTTCTTCCTCCCTGGGCTCGGCCACGCTCGCTACACCGGTTTCCGGATCTGTTTTAATAATGAAATCGCCGCTCACCTTGAGATCAGATACGCTTATGCTCTTGCTGAAATCATCGAGCACCGATATATCCACCTCAATAGAATGGGGGATATTCATCGGCAAGGCCTCTACCTCCACTTCGTCCAGGGCTTTGATGAGCACGCCCTCCAGCTCCTCGACTGCGAGCGATTCCCCTACGAACTCCAGAGGAACGTTGGTAATGATCTTCTCCTTCAAGTCGACTTGGTAAAGATCGACTGCCAATATCTGCTGGCTCACCGGATCCATTTGGACGTCGTGAATCAAAACCGGCCTCGATTCATCCCCAAACTTTATATTAACGATGGTGTTCTCTCCCCCGGCGCGGTATACCTTGTCAAAATCAGTGGTGCTTAAAGCAAGGTGAACATTTTCCACCCCGCGGCCATACAGCTCGGCAGGCAAAAGCCCCCCTTCTCTCAGGGAGTTAACTCCTTTGCCTAACAAGGCCCGCTTTTCCGCTTTGAGCTCTAAGGTTTCCATAAAGCAGGGCCATTATATCAACCCACCAAACAATTTCAATCGTTTGACCACCACTTCATACACCCGCCTCTCCGCTTCGGGGAATATCTTGTAAGGAGCGATCTCTTCTTGGTTCTCCCCCAAAGCCTCTTCCATGCCCTTGCGCCACGCCACCCTAATCTCGGTGTTGATGTGGACCACCCTCATGCCGGCCTCGATGGCGAACCTGAAATCGGCGTCGCTAACCCCCGAGCCTCCATGGAGCACCAGGGGTGTATCAACCGCTTTAGTAATAGATTCGATCAAACGAATATTGAGCTTTGGGTTTGGGGCGTGCTTGAACATGCCGTGAATATTGCCAACCGCGGGGGCCAAAAGATCAACGCCTGTCTCTTCAACGAACCTCCTGGCATCCTCCACCGTGGGCAAAGCCTCATCGGCAATCTGAGCTCCCTCGGGAATCTCGTCCAAAAGTTTGGAGGAGACGCCGATATACCCCAGCTCGCCCTCTATCAAAACATCCGGATTGATGGCTTTTAAAGTATCCACCGCCCGCTTGGTCTTTTGAATGTTTTCCTCGAGAGGCAAATTGGCCCCGTCGAAAATCACGGAGTCGTAACCGGCCTCCACCGCCTCCTTGGCCTTTTCCAAAGAGCGGAAGTGATCGGCATTCAAGAAGATGGATTGGCCCGTCTCCTCCCTGGCGTCTTTGACCATCTCGGAGGCAACTTGGATATCCACGAATTCGGCCTCTCCCTCCGAGGTGCCAATAATGACCGGCACCCCCACCTCCCCGGCCGCCTTGACGATGGCCCGGAAAGCGGCGATGTCCGAGATATTGAAATGCCCCAGGGCGCTTTTGCCCTCTCTGGTTTTCCTTATAGCCTCTATTAGGTTCATATTCTGGTCGGTTTGTAGTTTCGAGGCGCTTTGCGTAAAAGCTCCTTTAACTTGTGTTCGCTCAGCAGCCCCTCCCTGGCACCAATGTATTGGACAACCGACATCGAATTGATAGGCCCCCACATCAACGCCTCTTCAACGCTCATGCCCTTAACCAAAGCCACTATGAAAGTGGATGAGAACGCATCCCCTGCTCCGGTTCGCTCCAGAGGCGGTTTGGGGTCGGGGTATATCGGCATATGCCAGTAGTCACGCCCATCGCGGGCGTATGCCCCTTCCCTGCCGTCGGTTATCACGGCCACCTTGGTACCCAGCTCACACAGACCATCAAGCAGTTTTTTGACCTTCTCCTCTTTGGTTTTCAACACCTTCTGAGCCTCTTCTTTGTTCATAAAGACCACTTCGCTCCTTTTGTATGTGCCAGCTAACCTCTTGGTTCCTACCTTCATTTGGAAAGTGCCGGGCTGGAAAGCCATTTTCACATCTTTGTTCCTATCCAAATACTTCTCCACCTCTCCGTGAAGTTTAACTAGATCGTGTTCCCCCATAGAGCTAAGATATATCCACCCGGGTCTGCCGATGGCGGGCAGTTTGTAGGGAAACTCTTCGTGCTTGACTAGGATGGTGCGCTCGCCGTCGAATGAGAGGACGTAGTGGTAGTTGGTCTTCATACCCCGGTGCGCTTTGACAAACTCCACTCCCACCCCCTCTCCCTTTAGAGTCTCAACAGCCTCTTCACCATTTCGGTCGTCGCCCACGTGAGAAACCAGCGCGCTTTTAAGCCCCAAACGCACCGCAGAAAAAGCGGCGTTGGCGCTATTCCCCACCGCCGGCACCTCTTTCACGTCTTCATATGGAATCTTGTCTCCAAAGCGCATCGAAATCATGCAGTTTTCATGATTGACGTCGCAGGTGACTTTTGCGTCTTTCAGCTTAATGAAAGCGTCGGAAGTCAGATCACCTATCGATATAATGTCGTATTTCTTGCTCATCTTTTTCTTCTAATAACTCTCTTCACGGCCGAGATGATATCCTTGCTCCCCATGCCGTATTTTTGGATTAGGGCTTCGGGCGGGCCGGATTCTCCAAAGACTCCCTGCATCCCCACGAACTCTTGGGGAGTTGGCAACTCTTTGGCCAAAAGTTCCGCCAGAGCCGAACCCATACCGCCCTCAACCTGGTGCTCTTCAACGCTCACCACCGCGGAGCACCGGCGAGCGGCCTCTATTAAGGTGGCTTTATCCAAAGGCTTAACGGTGTGGTTGTTTATGACCATGGTCCCAATCTGGTGGCCCTCCAGCTCCTTGGCCGCCAGCATCGCCTCGTGGACCAAAATCCCGCAGGCCACAATAGCGCACTGGGGCCTGGCCGATTCCCAAAACACCTGGGCCTCGCCCGGATTGAAGGGAGTTTCTTCGCTGGTGACAACGGGGGTGGCTTCCCGGCCAAACCTTAGATAAACCGGTCCGGCAATCTTGGCAGCTGCCACTGTGGCCTTGCGAGCCTCGTGGACGTCACAGGGTACGATCACTCTCATGTTGGCCATAGTTCTGGTGGTGGCAATGTCTTCCAAGGCCTGATGGGTGGCGCCATCAGGTCCCACCGAGATCCCCGCGTGATGACCGGCAATCTTCACGTTGGAGTTGTTATATGAAATAGTAGTCCGAATCTGCTCCCAATTCCTCCCGGGGGAGAAGGTGGCGTATGAAGCAATGTATGGGATCTTGCCCGAGACTCCCAAGCCCGCGGCCACCAAAGCCATATTCTGCTCCGCCACCCCCAGTTGAAAAAATCTCTCTGGAAACTTTTCCGCAAAAGCCTGGGTGCGAGTGGACTCGGTCAAATCCGCGCAAAGAGCTACCACCCTCTCATCCGCCTCGCCTGCCAAAACCAACCCTTCGCCGTATCCGTTGCGAGTGGGTGTTTTTTCCACGTTCTTCTGGAACATCTTGCGATTCAGTTTTTGGCCTTTGCTTAACATCTTATTCGCCTTCTGATCTAATTTTCCCGCCCAGAGTCCTCAACTCCTTGAGGGCCTTTAGCTCTTCTTCTTTGTTGGGCGGCTTGCCGTGCCATTCATACTTGCCTTCCATGAAGCTCACTCCTTTGCCGGGAATGGTGTGGGCGATGATGACGGTTGGCTGGTAACTGATAGCTTTGGCTTCATTGACCGCGCTAATGATCTGCTCAAAGTTGTGCCCGTCAATTTCTAAAACGTGCCAATTGAAGGCTTCGTATTTTTCCTTGAGAGGCTCCAGGGGCATAACGCGCTCCGTGTATCCGTCTATCTGGATATTGTTTCGGTCTACAATGGCCGTCAGGTTGGCCAGCTTTTGGTTGCCGATAAACATCGCCGACTCCCAAGTGGCCCCCTCCTGGTGCTCGCCGTCTGAAAGAAGACAATAGACCCGGTGCCTTTTCCCATCCATCCTGGCCGCCAAAGCCATACCCGCAGCCTGGCCCAAGCCATTCCCCAGGGGCCCCGCCGTCACCTCAAGCCCGGGAAGGCTTTCCCGGTGAGGGTGGCCCTGGAGGCGGGAGTTGATCTGGCGCAGAGTCCTTAACTCCTTTAAAGGAAAATAGCCGGCGTAGGCCATGGCTGTATATTGAACCGGTACGATGTGGCCGTTGGAGAGCACCAATCTGTCCCGCAGGGGCCAGTCCGGCTTTTGGGGGTCGTGTTTGAGGATATGAAAATACAAAGCGGTGAAGACATCGGCCATATCCAAAGGCCCTGCGGAGTGTCCGCTGCCGGCATCTTCCAAGATATCGATGACCTTTATCCGAATCTTATTGGCCTGTTCTTCGAGAAGCCTGGTTTCTTTATCGTTAAGATACATTTATTAGAGAATTTAGAGTTTTAAAGGCCCCGGCTGGGTCCTCACTGTTGAAGATGTAGTCTCCCGAGACCAGGATATCGGCCCCGGCTTCAACGGCCTTAGCCCCCGTTTCAACATCCACTCCGCCATCAACTTCAATCTTAACACCGCCTCCCGCCTCCCGCAAAAACTTTATGTATCCAAGGGTCTCTTCTTCAAAGCCCTGCCCGCTTCGCCCGGGGTGAACGGCCAGGACGTGGAAGCTTTGAAAATCTTCCATGTACGGGAGGGCGCCCTCTATGGGCACCGTCAAATCGAAGGAGAGCATCAACTCGACTCCATACTTGGCACACTCCCTTTTAAAGAAATCTATGTCCTTTATCTTTTGCACCGGTACCACCAGGCGCTTGGCCCCAACCTCCATCCAAGAAACGGCCATCGCCTCCGGGTCGTCCACCATCAGATGAACCTCCGCCCTCAAAGGGACGTCCAATCCCTGGAACTCAGCCGGATTCCCCCAAGAACGCCAGGAGGTGAAATGGCCATCGGCCACGTCCACGTGGAGAAAGCCTCCCGCCGGCACGAATTCCTCGGCTTTCGCTATATCCGCAGCCGCCTCTTCGAAAGTGGCTCTATTAATTGAGGGTATTATCAATTTGACGTATTTTCTCAAGTCTTCGCTTGTAACGCTCCTTCTCGGAAAAGGGAGTTTGCAGCCAAACGCTCACGATCTTCTTGGCCGTTTCCAAATCCACGAAGTCAGCCCCCAAGGACAAAACATTGGTATCGTCGTCCTCCCGACTGGTGAGGGCGTGATCGGGCGACATAGCCAGCACCGAGCGCACCCCGGGGAACTTGTTGGCGGTAATATCCACCCCCACTCCGTTGGCACATATCAATATCCCTCGGCTTTGAAGGAGGTCTTTGGAAATCTTCTCCGCTACCGGTTTGGCGTAGTCGACGTAATCGTCACCATCTACCCTCTCTTTCGCTCCTACGTCATTAACACTCCAGCCGTTTTGCTGAAGGAAGACCTTGAGTTGCTCTTTCATTTCAAAGCCTCGGTGGTCTGCGCCGATGTATATAACCATTGGTTCTATTATAAGCTATCTCTGCCGCGGGATGCCAAATCCCTCAAATTGACACGGGATCTATGTCCGAAAAGTCGAAATCTTCACCGGGGTCAATCTCAATCGGACCTATCCCTTCGGAGTTTTCAAAGTTGCCCGACAAAGACCCCACCGCTATATATAAGGCGCCCAAAATCAAAGGCATCATCAGCCAAACCAGCAGACCCAAAACGGCAAAGCTGACAAAGACCCATTTGTTCTCCTTGGGAACTTTAGAAACTGCCCCGCTGGGTTTTGTTTTACTAAGATCTCCATAGAGCAGGTAAAGGTAGCTGACGGCAAAGGGAGCAAAGAGGACATTGACCAGGAAACCCACCAACTCTCCCAGTTGCTTCCCGCCCACAGCTCCCCCTGCGCCCGAAAGAGCGCCGACCAATATGGCCAAGCCGACGAGCACCAGCAACCTCCCCAAGGTCGGCCACCAACGTCCCCTCACATATTCCTTGCTGGCTAAAAAGGCGGCCAGCCCCTTCTTTTTCTCAATTACCAGCACATAGACGGCCAAGGCGAACCACACCGCGAAAATAACCCCCGGGACAATAAAGAGAATCATGCCCCCTGTTATGATCAAACTGCCAAGCAAAGTCACCCACGCATAGCTCATTAGATTCTTCAATGCAGCCCTGAGCGCCGCCGTCACGCCTGATTTAAGGTGGACTACGTAGATCATTGCCAAAGAGGTGGTAATGGTGACTAGAGAAATTAAAATACCCACTATCAATACCCCCAAGACGTCGCCCCCGGCCGCCATCAAGAATCTAAAACCGAGGACGGCAGCCAGCTGGATGAGTTGAAGGCTAATCAGATCCCAAAAGGACTTTTTATAAAGAGCAAAGCTCTTCTTAACTAGATTGGATATCTTACTAAGTTCCTTTTGTTTGCCACTTGGCGCTTTAGTTTCAACCATGGGGTTTTATTATAACAAACTTGGATCTATCTCCGGCTGAAATTCGGGAGAGATGTTAACCGGCAAGAGCCTGACCTCCGCGATACTCCCGTTTTCGACTTTTACCCACAAAGCCGCTCCTGCCATGGTCTCTTCTGAAAAACTCTGGTCAAAGACAAAATTCCCGAGGCTATAGGCCGCCCACCCCTTACCATATTGCTCCACCTCTTGAACCACATGCGGATGGTGCCCCACCACTAAATCCACCCCGCTATCAATAAGAGCGTGGGCTATATCTTTTTGCCCTTCATTGGCGCTCGTTTGATATTCCTCGCCCCAATGGAGAGAGACCACTACCAAGTCAACGCTCTTCTTCAACTGACTGACATTCTCTTTGATCTTTCCAAGATCGAACTCACTCAACCCAGGCGAGTCCACCCCCGCCTGGAAGCTCTTGGGCAAAAGATTGGTATATGCTAATACCGCCACCTTGACCCCGTTAAACTCTAAGAGAGCTACCTGGTTAGCCTCGTCGTAGCTGCCGCCAGCCCCAACGGGACTTATGCCCTCCGCCCTAAGCAAAGATACGGTATCCAAAAGAGCAGTCCTTCCCCAATCCCAGATATGGTTGTTGGCCAAAGACAAAACATCAAAACCGGCAAAAACCAGACCCTCCACTGCCCTCGGATCCGCCCGGAAGGAATAGATGCTACCTTGATTGGCTCCCCGGCTAGAAATGGGGCCCTCCAAATTACCAAAGGCCAAATCAGCACTTCTTAAAATCTCTGCAACTTTCAAAAAGAGAAATGTGTAGTCCCCCGTTGCTTCCATCTTTTTCTCCACGGACCTCGAGAGCATAATATCGCCCACGAAAAACATCGTGCCCCCACGGGCAATACCTTTAGCATCTGCTTGCTCCCCCAATTCAGCGGCGAGATCGGCCGAACGATTGGCCCTGATCATCAAAATAGACAGCTCGCCCGCGAAAGTGATGAGCCACCCGTAGAACACCATTAGTACACCGAGCAAAACCCAGGTGAGTCTTCTTTGAGGAGGAGTATCCATGGAAGAGATTATTTCAGGTAGTCGCCTATCGCGTCTACATGCTTGACCAAAGTAGAGGCGTATCCAAACTCATTGTCGTACCAAGACAGTACCTTTACCAAATCTCCATCCACCACCCGCGTCAAAGAAAGGTCTACGATGGCACCGTATGGTTCACCTACGATATCGCTTGAAACCAATGGCTCCTCCGTTACTTTCATAATGCCCCTCCAGCGGGGGCTGTTAGCTGCTTTTTTCAAAACGTCATTGACCTCCTTAACGCTGGTCTTCTTCTTAGCCACAAAAGTTATATCCGCGATGGAGCCCGCCAACACCGGTACCCTGAAGGCAATGCCGTCGAAACGATTCTCCATCTCCTTAATGGCCCTCGCCACCGCATGGGCCGCCCCCGTTGAGGAAGGCACGATGTTCCCGGCTGCCGCCCGGCCGCGTCTGAAATCGTGTCCTCTGGTTGGTCCGTCCACCAAGTTCTGGCTGGCGGTATATCCGTGAATGGTTGAGAGAATGGCTTTTTTGACTCCCAAGCTCTCCGCCAAGATCGCAATCACCGGCGAGGCAGCGTTGGTGGTGCAAGAGGCATTGGAAGACAAGACCACCTTCTCCAGTTTGTCTTCATTGACCCCCACCAAGACTGTTGCTCCCTCGGTGCCATCCGGGTCGTCGGCTGGAGCGGTGATAACCACCCTTTTGGCCCCGGCTTTGATATGGATCTTTGCCTTTTCAAATGAATCAAAGACTCCCGTAGCCTCAACTACGATATCTACCTTCAACTTGCCCCAAGGGAGCTTCACTGGATCCTTCTCCTGCAAGACCTCAATCTTTTTCCCGCCTACAACTAAAGATTTCCCCTGAACTTTAACCTCCTCCCCAAAACGGCCGTAGACCGTATCGTACTTAAGAAGGTAGGCTAGATTCTCGATATCTCCCAGATCGTTGATAGCAACCACCTTTATCCCCTTACTCCCAAAAGCCTGGCGGAAAAAGAGCCTTCCAATTCTGCCAAATCCGTTTATTGCCACTTTTACCATGTTTTTATTATAGCCTACTCCTCCAGCTTTACATTCACACCGTCCCCCACCATCATGCCCACCCCATCCACCGTTCCGGAAGCAACCTCCAGCACCTTATCAACCGCCTCGGGAGAGTGGTAGCGGATCAGTTGGTGTATGGGCTCGCCCACCTGGGACTCAACCTCTTTAGCAAAACCGACCACCCTATCGCCCGCAATCCATACGATATCTATGGAAAAGCTAACGTCCTTCATCCAAAAACTGCGATTGGCGGATGAGGGAAAGATGAAAAGCATGCCCTCATCTGCGGCCAAAGGCTCCCTGCCCCCCAGCCCCAAGGCCCGTTTGCTCGCGCTGTCAGCTACGTCCACCCTAAAGCGCTCTCCTCGAATCACCACCGCCGTTCTCTTGTATCCGTTAGATCGATCTATATCAAAAACACCGTTTCTATAAGCTAAGGCCAAGGCCGCCACCAAAGCCGCTGCCAGGAAAAGATACACAAACTTCATCTACTTGAACTTCAAGTTATAGGCGACGACCCCAAAGGCGATAGCCACATTCAAAGACTCCTTCGTCCCTTCCATGGGAATCTCTAAAATCTTATCAGCTTTTTTCAAGATAGAATCTGACAGGCCAGTCACTTCGCTCCCCAAAACCAAGGCCAGCTTACGCTTGCGAGTCTTGAACTTATAATACGGCACCGAGTTCTTGGCCTGTTCTATGGCCAAGATCTGATAACCATCCTTTTTAAGCTCATCCAAAAGCTTCCCCGTCAAAACCCTGTTTTCATATGAAACCGTTCGCTCAGCCCCCAGAGATACTTTTACGAACTGGTCTCGATTCTTACCCAATCTATCTACCGGACCTGGAGTGATGCCGCAAAGATATATCTTTTCCGCTCCCACCGCATCGGCTGTCCGAAAGATTGAGGCCACGTTATGGACGCTGCGGATGTTGTGGAGGACGGCTACCATATCTCCATAATAGCAGAAAGGAAGCCCGAGGGCTTCCTTGAAAAGTGAGAGAGGGGGCAGGCAAGCCGCGCTGGCTGCGGGGGAAGTCCGACTTGCCTACGCCCTCTCATCCGATCACGATTCCAGCTATTCGCCGAGATAGGAGCTGAGAGCACATCTCAGCTTTCCCACTATCTGGTGAAGCTGCTCAGGGGCTCTCGGAACAGGCCCCCGTGCGTGCATGTCGATCACTCGACCATGCTTCCTCACCCGGATGGTGATCCTCTCTCCGTCCCGGAGGAACGGGAAGAGCATGAAGTCCTTGAGCAGAGTGAAGGCCACTCCGAGGGCTTCGACTGACATCGTGATTCGCATTGGTTCTGGGAAGCGTACCTCGATCACGACGTTCTCGCCGCAATCGGGATACACAACTGTCACGCCGGTTCGACGCGCCAACGGACCAGATCCGTTGGTAATCGACGACACGATTCCCATCAGGTACAAAACGAAGTCGGATATGGGTCCTGTGCCCTTGAAGACTTCTGGCCCCACTACGACTTCCTCAATGTCGCCTAAATAGGCAACTGTGTCCGAGAGCACGTTTCACCACTCCCTTTCTTGATAGTGCCCCGGTTCCCGGTTCTCCTCACTTCAGCGCCAGCGCGCTTAAGATGTATGTACCATTATTACCACGGTTCGTAAAGGTTAGCGTTTGGTTAGGTATAAATAAAATAGAGGCGGTTGGTCTCGTGTACTCCCCATGTACACGAGACCCTTCCACCTCAAAGACATCACTGGCGTCACTTCTCCGGGGGCCTCTCGTGGCTAAACCACGCCAGAAGGCCAAAGATGACCAAGAAGCCGCCAACCCCGGCCCCGAACCAAAGCCCGAAGTCGGAGGATGGCTCCTTCACCCCTTCTACGACCAACAGGACGAAATTCGTCATCTCACTCCCTCCTCCCGGGGATGCTGACCAGCCAGATCAAGAAAACCAGCAACGCTAGGCCTCCTAGGGGCACAATCCACGCCCAGCCGGTATTCGCAACCGGCTGGATCAACGCAAGCATGGAAATCACTCGTCCCTTCCTTTGCTCGTGGGGTGGTAGTTGTCCTGGAGCAGGAAGCGACGTCCACACCCTCTGATCCATACCACGACCGAGATCACGATCACGACCCACACTCCACTGGCGAGAGCCCAAAGCTGAATGGAAGCCATCGTTAGACTCCTTCGTGTGTCAACGAACATTTCAGACCTAGGCCTTCTCTATACAACAAACTTTGGACTTTGTAAATAGTATTTATGTATAAAAAGCAAAAGCCGCCTCGCATTGAGACGACTCGATGGGGCTGTTGGTAGGATTGACCTGCCCCTACAAACGTAAACCTCTTACGTTTGCCTTTTCGGCCCTTACGGTATCCGCTCCTGTCACTTCTTCGACAGGATCCAACCTCCGCAAATCGCGGCCAAGGCGAGTGCCAACAAGGGAGACAAATCCCAAAGCCGTCCCCAGGTGGAAACGGTCACGAGGTTGTCTTCGGTGTAGACACCGCCGACGATGCGACTTGAAAAGGCCAGAATCGCGTACCCAAGTGCATATGTGATGCACAGGTACACGATGAAACGGATGGGAGCAATCACTTTCGGGTTCATTTCGAACCTTTCTGTATGCTCCGCCCGGAAAACCCCTTATTATTGTATGGGTACATCGCGTCCAAAGAGGACACAGCTAGTAGTTCTAGCGCAGAACTACAGGCATATAAAGATGATAACACAAAAAGGCTAAAGAGTCAATGCTAAGGGGGGGGTTGACACAGTTCTTGCTTGGTAGTATCAAAGAAGAGACAGGAGTGGCGGTTGGCGGAAAACTTGGGAGGTTGAATGCTCTCTGCCAGACCCTGGGGTTCGCGCGGGAACCCTGCACAACACATAACCGCGTAAGTACCTCGGGGGTATACCCCCCTTGAAATAGGGGCTCCGTTGAGAGCCCCCGCAACTCGGATCAAAATACGTGCGCTGCGCGCTCTCGGGGCTTAGGCCTCCAAGGTGCGCTCCGTGCGTTGAGAGACCGAGCGGTGACATAGCGGATTCAGGGGAGCGCCTTTGCTACGATACGGCACGGTTGCCGTACAAATGCATTGGCGCTCCCCTACCGCGCTTCCCCCCCCTTGAGTGTCTAACCAGCACTCACCCCGCCCAGCATATG
>JAXMKI010000017.1:0-15125 GCA_034374545.1 Patescibacteria group bacterium
AACTGTCTTTAGCTCGAAGAGGTCAGCCAAATCAAGATAGACTCTAAATCTAATGAACATAACTACGAAAAAGATTGCATATATAATTCCAGGATATTGCGAGTCACATCTCCGACAGCGGGGATACAATAAAATCGCAAAGTTTTTTGAAGAATATGGGATAGAACCTATTCATGTGGACATAGATTGGAAACAGAGCAGTCCAGAGAGATTTTCTAATTATACCGAACAATTTCTTGAGATATATAAAAAACCAAAAGGTGTAGAAGTCTATATCTTAGGATTTTCGTATGGAGCCACAATAGCTTTTCTAACGACTACCAAGACTAAGCCAAAAACTCTTATTTTATGCTCACTGTCTCCTTATTTTAAAGAGGACTTGAATGGAATGAAGCCATCCTGGATTAGATGGTTTCGAAAGAATTTTATAGAAAGCGATTATTCGTTTACCAAACTTGCTCCGAAGGTAAAAAGTAAGACTTATTTGATTGTAGGGGATGAGGAGGATAAGTCTTGTCTAATTAGAGCAAAGGATGCCAGGGAGAAAATTCAAGATAGTAAATTAAGCATTGCGAAAGGAGCAAAACACAAGATTGGACAAAGGGAGTATCTCGAAACTGTTAAGAGAGTTATCTCTAAATTATAGTCCCCCCAAAGGAACCAGCTCACTTTTGTCACTTTCTATACGTGCTCGAAGAGGGTCATTCTGATATCATAAAACTAGTCTAAATTACCAAGCTGGGTTTGACCCCATACGGTTCCAGCTCGAGGAGGTCAGCATTTATATGAGACCGACCGAGGAGAGTAAGTGTGATAAGATTCTAATATTATGAGCAACCCCAGATTCACAAATCTAGCGGTTTTTGCCATCTTCTTTGGCGTAGCTTTGATAGAAGCCATACAGGAAGCTAATTGGATAGAGGCACTTCTCTTTCTGTTGCTAGGCGTCATATCTTTGCGAGCTGATTTTCCTAGACATCGATAGCTTAATACTATAGGAGTGAATACCAGACAGATGAGACCAGCCAAGTCGTGCTAGCACGAGACCCATAGCCAATTAAAACTAGCTCTATGAGTGTACGATCTCTGGGCACACGAAAAGGGTTTGACTCCTGAATCCGCTATTATCGTACACCTATGGTGTTTTTATCCACACCCCTTTACACACATACCCCATAGGGGTATACTATTTTTGACACAAGCATCAGACAAAAAGCAAGTTCAGAATCGTTTGAAGCGTCTTGAGGGTCAGGTTAGGGGACTCCAAAAGATGGTCGATAAGGATAAATATTGTGTAGATATTATTAACCAGTCTTCAGCCGTAAGGAGTGCTCTTTCCTCGGTAGAAGACGTTCTTCTGGAAAACCATCTCTCGGAACATGTTATTCACCAGATGAAGGGTAATCAAGAGAAAAAAGCTACCGCTGAGATAGTCGAAATCTTTAAGCGGGCAAAGAGAAAATAATAGATTAAGAAAACCATGTTCAATCTTTTTAAACAGCGCTGTCCAATTTGCAAGATGGAACTCGAGAAAGACAAACATTATGTTGAAGAATCCGGTAAAAAGTTGTGTTCGGAAGATTGTAAAGAAAAGTATCGGAAACAATTAGCTAATGGACAATCAGGGTCTTCTCACGGTGGCCATTGTCATTGAAGGGTCGAGAAGAGGGAGAACACACCTTAAATCTTCAACATTCCATGCAACAGAATTTAGGCAAAGTAGATAGGATTTTACGATTTGCGTTAGCAGTATGGTGGCTTAGTCCGCTTGCTCCGCAATTCTCCGCCGAGTGGGCAAATTTGTTGATTACTGCAGTGGCTTGGATAGCCCTTGCAGAAAGCTTTCTGGGTTGGTGTTGGATTCACCGTTTGTTTGGTATAGACAATAGAAATCAGTAGTAGATAGGAAAAAATAAAGAAAATCGGTAGTTAACAAAAACCATGAACGAAAAAAATAACGCATCCGCAATTATTATGATGGCAATAACTGTTGCGGTAGTAGGTATTTTAGTTTGGGGAGCTAGTCGGAACGAAGATGGTCAGTTAACAGTAATTGGGACTCCGACTGTAGATATGCACGGCCATCCACTAAGTACGGACACTTCTGCCACATCACTTAACGAACTAATTGGCAAACCAGCCCCAGATTTCGCTTTGGCTGATAGTAGCGGGAAAGTATATTCCCTAAATGGGTTACGAGGGAAAAACATTGTTATGTTCTTCAACGAAGGAGTAATGTGTTACCCATCGTGCTGGGATCAGATGGTCACATTTGCGAGGGACGACCGGTTAAATCAGGAAGACACGATTGTGCTCTCAGTGGTTGTGGACTCACCGGAGGAATGGCAAGAGGCGATTCGGCAAATGCCAGAGTTAGCAGAAGCAGTAGTAGTATTCGATGACGATACGGAAGTCTCCAGGCAGTTTGGTATGCTTGTAACTGAATCTTCTATGCACAAGGGATTATTCCCAGGACATAGCTACGTAGTGATCGATAAAGAGGGGATTGTCCGCTATGTACTCGACGATCCTAGTATGCGTATCAACAACGATAAATTAATCGCGGAGCTTGGCAAATTAACTTAAGGTTAAGGGAAATAAACAACTTATGCTCGATAAGGCTATCCTAAGATCAAATATCTATGGTGTCTGGGCAAGTATTATTTTAATTGGGGTATATTTTGCTATTCTTTCGCTGTTATCAGGCTGGGGGTTTGCCATAGATCAGTTTTCGATGTTTTGGTATTTCGTTGTTAGTCTCGCGATAGGTTTTGGGGTACAGGTCGGGCTATACGCCTATCTCAAGTACTTAATTAAAAGTGGCCGTGGAAGCGGTAAGGTCCTTGGGGTAACTGGCGTTACCTCAACCGCTACGATGATTTCCTGTTGCACCCACTATCTTGCCAATCTGCTTCCCATTCTCGGCGTGGCGGGAATAGTCACTTTTGTGGCCCAGTATCAGGTACAATTTTTCTGGGTGGGGATTTTCTTCAACATCGCTGGCATCGGATATATGGCGAGTAAAATTGCTAAATTTAAAAAACACTCATGAAAAAAAACGACAACAATCTTGATCACAGTCGCTTTTATTGTAGGATTTTTTATCTTTTATCAAAATCGTCTCATAGAAGAAAAACCGCTGGTTGCTAATCAAACAGATTGGCAGACAAGCGCGAAGCAAAATTGGGAATCAAAAACCGATGACCGCTCGGCAGTTTTTGTTACAGTCACCCCTATTGATATTTCACCTCAATCGAAAGAATGGAAATTCAATGTTGTTATGGATACCCATTCGGTTGAATTGGATCAGGACATGATAAAATCAGCCTCTCTCGTAGACGATCGAGGTGAACAATACGAGCCAATTAATTGGGAGGGGCCGACCGGAGGTCACCATAGAGAGGGCGTGCTTATATTTAATCAAATAACGCCGGTCTCAAAATCAGTCGAATTGAGAATCTCTGGCATAGGCGATGTTGTTAGAAGTTTTACTTGGCAACTTAAGTAAAAATATATGAGCCAACGTAATCACAGTTCACAGAGTAATCGCCTTCACGCCACAGGCTTTCTGAAACTAATTTCGTGGTCGCGCATGATTTGGCATATATCCTGGGTTACTTTCTCTGTGTCTTGATTGGCGTTTATGGTGTAATAGCCTATGTCATATTCCCTTGAAATAGAGAGAATGTTATTTTTAATAGTCTGGTAGAAGACGAACTGGTCTTCCTCTATGCCCAGAGGCACCGGTTTGCCAGCCCTTTGTCTAAATGTCGCCTCACTTATATCCAAGAACAAGAAGAGGGGATTGTGTTTGGATATCTGCTTCTTTAACAATGCTTTGTATGTATTGGCCACCGAGGGGGTTCTAATTTGGGCATAGGCGATATTGCCTACGTGCCACGTTTCTACGACTGCCGCCTCGACTCCTTCCGATAAAAAGAGATTGTCTCTTTGGAGCTCTCTTTGCATGATTTCCCGGTCAAACCACTCGACAATCTCTGGAGAGCTGAAATCAACTGTCTGGATCAGTTCGTTTCCTATCTCTGGGTAATATGGCAGACCCAAAGAATTAAGTCTTTGCCCAATAGTTGTCTTCCCTGAAGTGTGGATTCCCATTAGACAAACGATTTTAGGTTTTCCTGTATCGGACACGATTTAGCTAAAATCATACACGATTCGGGCGGGGTGCACTATTTCCCTTGCTGGACTCATATTCTAGCCGGAGGAGGCCAACACAAGATGGGTCAAGATCCAACTCCTGACCGTGGAGCTTAATTTAGGTATACTAAAGGAGTTAAAGAAACGTTGTCCGGGTTTCACTAATAAGATAAGCCAAACTTAATGCAGCCAAACAAAGACACAAAGCTAAGTTTCTATGGACTTGGAATCGCTCCGGGTATTTTACAGATTCTTAAACAACTCAATTTTGAGACCCCAACTCCCATCCAACAGCAAGCGATTCCTGTTGCCACGGAAGGAAAAGACTTGGTTGGCATTGCCCAGACCGGCACAGGTAAAACCCTGGCTTTCGGCATACCAATGATCCAGACCCTCACCCAAAGGGGAGGACAAGGCCTGGTTCTTTTACCCACACGCGAGCTGGCCTTGCAGGTAAACGAAGTCCTCCAGAAGATGGGCAAATCCCTGGGTATCAAAACAACGGTGTTGATAGGCGGTCTTTCTTCCAAGCCCCAGCTAGCATCTCTCGCTAAAAAGCCGCATATCATAATCGCCACACCCGGGCGCCTACTCGATCACCTTACGCAGAAAACACTCAAACTTGACCGGGTAAACATTCTCGTTCTCGACGAAGCTGATCGAATGCTCGATATGGGCTTTCAGCCTCAGATTAAACGCATCTTGCAGGCAACGCCGAAAGATCGCCAAACTATGCTCTTTTCGGCGACTCTTCCCTCAGAGATTTTATCAATCGCATCTTCCTATATGAAATTACCGGTGAGCATTGAAGTCACACCCCCGGGGACAACGATCGAAAGTGTCTTGCAGGAGATCTTTATTGTGGAGAAAAGTGCAAAACTTGAACTACTGACCCTTCTATTGAAGAAACATCGCGGATCGGTTCTGGTGTTTACTAGGACAAAGTATGGGGCAAAGCGGGTTACTAAAAGCCTCCGCGACTTGGGTGAGAAGGTTGCAGAGATACACTCTAATAGGTCTCTTTCCCAGCGAAGAGACGCTCTTGAAGGTTTTCGCTCTGGGCGCTTCCGCGTCCTGATTGCAACTGATATTGCCTCCCGTGGCATTGACGTTATAGGGATTGAAACAGTAATTAACTACGATTTGCCATCCCAAGCAGGGGATTATGTCCACCGCATTGGTCGAACAGGACGCGCTGGAATGGAGGGACGTGCGATTTCCTTTGCCATGCCGGAGGAGCGAAACGATATTCGGAGCATTGAACGCCTTATCCGGAAAGACATCGCTGTCTCGCCGTCTCCCGAGGGGCTTTCCGGAGGAGAAAAGATTCGCACTGAATTCAATAAGCCTCGTCCGGTCCATTACCCGGGCCGAAGGCGCCGCAAACGATAGGGTGGTGTGGCACTCGCGCCATCGAAAAGTGTATAATTAGGGAAATGTTAGAAGTAATGGAATCGACTGATACTCAAAACCAGAAGTTAAGTCCGAAGTTTTTCTTTGCATCTTTATTTATCCTTGTCTGGCTCATTACCACAGTCACCTCATTCTTGAACTTGGTATTTGGACTGCTAAACAAGAGGTTCCCTGACGCTCTGAATGCCGTCTATTCGTATGGATACAATACCTATGAGCTGGCGGCGGTCAGGGGCGCTTTGGCGACGCTCATAGTTATCTTCCCTGTCTTTATGATAGTCTCCTACTTCTGGACAAAATTAGTGGCCGGCAAGCTGGGGCGGATAGATCTAGTTATTAAAAAGTGGATGCTCTACCTTATTGTCTTCCTGGCGAGCATTGTGATTACCGTAGATTTAATAACCCTCGTACGCTACTTCGTTGAGGGGGAGATAACCACCCGTTTTATACTGAAGGTTGTGGTGACTCTCGTGGTTGCTCTTTTGGTGGGGCTTTATTATCTCTTTGAACTTAGAGGCGAGAAGAATAAAAAGTCTCTCCGGGTTACCTTCGCCATTATTGCCAGTCTTCTGGTGGGAGTTGCTATCGTGGCCGGATTTATGACCGTTGGCTCACCGGCCCAACAAAGGCTTTTGCGCTTTGACGAGAGACGAATTCAAGATCTCCAATCTATTCAGTGGCAAGTCGTCAATTACTGGCAGTATAAGGAGAGGCTGCCGCAGACACTTGCTGACTTACAGGACCCCCTCTTGAACTACACCTTACCGGTTGATCCTGAATTCACGGAAGGAAAGACATATGAATACAATGCCCTGGGGGATCTTACCTTCGAGCTTTGTGCTACTTTTGCTCTTCCAATGCCTGAGGGATGGCTCGAATATTATGATAGCGGTAAACCGATACCTCTAATGTATCCCGAGCGAGATGGGGGAGTGACATCATACCCATATCCCGGACCCACTGGGACAAATGAGTCTTGGAGCCATGAAGGCGGCCGCACCTGCTTTGAAAGGACCATAGATACCGATCTGTTCCAACCGTTTTCGAAGGTTCAGTAGGCTCATTTATCAACAGCCCTTTACAAACATACCCCCCAGGGGCATATTCTATATATGCAAGCAGTCCACAAGAAGCAGATCCAAAACAGATTGAAACGCTTGGAGGGCCAAGTTCGCGGTCTTCAAAAGATGGTCGATGAGGAAAAATACTGTGTCGATGTTATCACTCAGTCTGCTGCCGTAAGGAGCGCTCTTTCTTCAGTAGAGGATATCCTGCTTGAGAACCACTTGTCAGAACATGTTATCCACCAGATGAAAGGCAACCAGGAAAAGAAAGCTACCGCTGAGATTATCGAAATCTTCAAACGGGCCAAAAAGAAATAACCAATATGAGCAATAAAGTTTTGATCGGGGCCACCGTCGCCATAGCCGCAGTAGCGGTATTGTTAGCCGTCAATAGCACTGGCACTCCAGATTCACAAGCCAATCAACCAATCGTGGGAGAGGAAGTGGTGGTCTACAAAGATCCCAGCTGTGGCTGCTGCGGGGCATACGTTTCGTATCTTAAAAGCAAAGGTGTTGCGGTCAATGTCCAAAGTGTTACTGACATCGATTTAGTCAAGGACCAGTTGGGCGTACCCCACAACCTCATGAGCTGTCACACCGCGGAAGTTGGAGGATACGTTGTTGAGGGACACGTCCCCCTCGAGGTCATTGGCAAACTACTTGCCGAGAGGCCCGAGATTAAGGGCATCGCTCTGCCGGGAATGCCTTCTGGGGCCCCCGGGATGCCTGGACCCAAGACAGCTCCCTTCACGATTTACACTATCGGAGGGGCCGAAGGAGAAATATATACCAGCATTTAGAGATGAAGAAGAGCTTATTCCCTGTTATAGCAGCCTTCTTGGTGTTGATTCCTAAAACTGCCTCGGCTCACTGTCCGCTTTGCACCGTCGGCGCCGGCGCCTTGGCGGTTCTGGCTGCATCTTTAGGAGTGTCTTCCGTAGTGGTGGGCATTTTGATAGGCGCTTTTGCCCTGGCTCTGGCTCTTTGGCTAGCCCCCATGGTTAAAAAGCAATACATTCCCTACCAGAAATACATTCTGATAGCTTTGATCTTCTTGGGAACCGTTGTTCCCATAATGCCTTTTATCAAAGACTACGGCCCTTTGTATATATCTCTGGGCGGAGAATACGGCACCCCTTGGCACAATACTTATACCATCGACCTATTCCTCTTCGGCAGCGCTCTAGGGGCTATCCTCATGTTCGTCGCACCTGCTCTTAGCAGGGGAGTCACTAAGCTGCGCGGGAAACAGATCCCATACCAGGGAATCATTATCACTCTTTTTCTTTTAGTCGCGGCCTCAGTTATTGCCCAATTTATCCAATGGTAGAGTTTTCCAACATACTGCTATTGATTGTGGCTCTTTTCGCGTTTTACCTTATTCTCCGTTCCATCTTGAAAGTTAAGTTTTGCGTCCTTTGCGCTGCCGTCGCAACTACTTGGATAGGCTTGCTGGCCGCAAGCTTTTACGGCGTGGCAGTTGATTCCTTGTCCATAGGCATTCTTATGGGAGGAAGCGCGGTGGGGGTCATGTATCTTCTCGAAGCAAAGCTTCCTGAGGGATGGAGTATCCTCAAGCTGCCATTTTTGTTGACCTTGTTTGCCTTGATCTATGTCTTGCTTGCTAAAATACCTATCGATATCAAACTCTCCGCCACCTTGCTTGCCCTTTGGGCGATATTCCTCACGGTCTTTATTTTCCAGAGTAATGGTAAGCTTGAGGATATAGGTCGAAAACTAATTGAATGTTGCAAAAACTGGTAATGGACTGCTGCGAGCCCCAAAACAATCCCCACGAAAATCATGCCTCACATGACATGAATCATGACTCCGGGCATGATCATCACGCCGACCACACCTCGCATGGCATGAGCCATGGTTCTGCCGGCGGGTATCTAAGGCGCTTTTGGCTGGTAACATTCCTGTTAATTCCGCTGGCGCTCACCAACGAGTTCGTAGCTGGTCTAACTGGCCTACCGGAATTGGCCCTGGCTAAATGGATTCAGTTCGGGTTTGCCACCGCAATTTTCGCTTTCTCTTTAATCTTCTTCCAGCACGCCTGGCACGAGATAAAGGCGCGCCAGTACGGGATGATGACCCTAGTATCTACCGCGGTCGGAGCGGGGTATCTATTCTCCGTAGCGTCAACCTTTATTCCTACCCTGGAGGCAGAGTTCTATTTTGAGATATCAACCCTTGTTTGGGTCCTTCTTTTTGGCCATTACCTCGAGGCGAAATCTAGCGGCGCCGCCGGCGATGCTCTCCAGGAGGTGGCTAAGTTGCTCCCTCGAACAGCCCACCTCCTCAAAGACGGGGAAGTGCATGAAGTGGATGTGGCTTCCCTTAAGGAGGGAGATACCGTTTTTGTAAAACCGGGGGAGAAGGCACCGGCTGACGGCACCGTTAAGGAGGGTGAAGCTATCGCGGATGAATCTTTGATCAGCGGTGAGTCGAAGCCCGTATCCAAAAAGGTAGGGGACAAAGTGGTTGCCGGCTCCATTGTTCTAGATGGGTCTTTAACCATCTTGCTAAGCAGGGTGGGGGAAAACTCAACTATTGGACAGATCCAAAAGCTAATCTCAGAGGCCAGGCAGACCAAGCCTCGCTCTCAACGCATTGCCGACAAAGCCTCGGCTATCCTCACTTTTACGGCCGGCACAGTGGCCCTCCTTACCCTTTTGGTCTGGACCTTGATCTTGAATGAACCCTTCGTCTTTGCCATTACCCTGTCCATTACGGTCCTGGTCATTGCCTGTCCTCATGCTCTGGGCCTGGCTATTCCAACCGTCACCACCATCTCCACCTCCCTGGCGGTTAAAAATGGCATCTTTATCAAAAATATGGCTAAAATCGAAACCATTAAAAAGGCGGACTACGTAGTGCTCGACAAGACCGGCACTTTGACCGAGGGCAAATTCGGGGTATCCAGCGTCGTCCCCATAGCCCCCGTGGGAGAGGGAGATGTCCTGCGTATCGCAGCCTCCTTGGGCGTTCATTCATCTCACGTCATTGACCGGCCCATCGTGGAGCGCGCTAAGAGGTCTGATACGGCTTTGGCTAAAGTAGACGGATTCAAAAACGTTCCTGGCAGGGGGATTATGGGAGAGATTGGGGGAAAGAAATACTTTCTGGGCAACAAGGCTTTCGTTGACGAACAGAGCCGCTTCACCAAAGAGACCCTGGAGCGTTATCAAAAGCTTCTTCAGGGAGGGGCAACCGTGATCTTGCTGGCGGATACGGGTGGCGTCTTGGGCATGATCGCCCTGGTCGATCAGATTAGAGCTGAGTCGCAAGAGGCCATTGATCAAATCCACGCCATGGGATTGAAGGTGGTTATGTTAACTGGGGACAACGAACAAATAGCCAAATCCGTAGCCGGGCAGTTGAATATCGATAGCTACTTTGCCGAAGTGCTGCCCGAAGACAAATACAAGCACATCAAGAGCCTTCAAGAGCAAGGCTTTACCGTTTTGATGGTGGGCGACGGCATTAACGACGCTCCCGCTCTGGCGCAGGCTGACGCTGGCATAGCTATCGGAGCGGGAACGGATGTGGCGGTGGAGGCTGGAGACGTGATCTTGACCAGAAGCAACCCCCTGGACATCGCCCGCCTTTTGAAACTTTCAAAGAAAGTCTACCAGAAGATGATCCAGAATCTGGTTTGGGCGCTTGGCTATAACGTAGTCGCTATCCCGGCGGCGGCGGGTGTTTTTGCTGCCTGGGGATTTTTCCTCCGTCCGGAACTAGGAGCTTTGGTTATGAGCTTATCTACGGTGGTAGTTGTCATCAACGCCCTTACCCTTAAGCGAATAAACCTTTAAAATAAAAACAATGAAAAACATAAATTTGAGAGAAGAAGTCTGGGGAGTGCCTGCTTGGCAATGGTTGACAGTCGTTGTGGTGGCAGCCACTTTGCTGATAGCGGGCTCTAACCAGACAAATCTAAGGCAACCAAGGGTCAGTGAACTAAGCGACGCGAGTGATCTCGAAAGCAGAGTCTTGCCGGAAGAGGGCTTCATTTTACCGGTAGTTTGGGGAGATTTGGGCAAACAATTGGTAGCTGTCGGGGCCATAGACGCAGAGCGGTTCGAGTCTGTCTATCAACCCGGAGGGGGCCTAAGTAACGCAGAGCACGAGCTGCTCTACGGAGTAACCGACGAGAAGTTAGTCATAAACCGCGACAACGCGCACGTGCTTTTGAATCTCTTTTGGGCACTCGGCCTAGCTAATGAAAATCCGGTGCTAGAGGACGGCCCGATGCAAGATCCCCAATACGGCGGGGCTGGTTTTTTTGCTTCCACTGGAGGCTGGACCTTGGCGGTGGGGGATGCTATGGACCACTACAGCAGCCACTCCCTAGTTGTCCTTTCGTCCGACCAGCAGTTACTCGTCGAAGAGGTATCTCAAAATATCTACAGGCCTTGTTGCGACAACCCCACCTATTTCCCCGACTGCAATCACGGCATGGCCATGTTGGGCCTCCTTGAACTGATGGCCTCCCAGGGAGCAAGTGAGACCGAGATGTACGAAGCGGCCTTGAGGGTCAACTCTTACTGGTTCCCGGATACCTATCTGACCATTGCGAGCTATCTGTCCCAGCAGGGTAAGTCTTGGGAGGGGGCTGACCCCAAGGAGCTTCTCGGGTTTGACTATTCCAGCGCTAGTGGTTTCAATCGGGTGTTGACTGAAGTAGATCCTGTGAGCTCCAGTGGAGGAGGCTCTTGCGGGGTATAAAGGTCGTCAAATGAATTGCTTAAAATGAAAAAACTTAATGAATTGGCTCTGGCCAACGCGGTGGGCATAGTATCGGCCTTGACCATGCTTTTGCTAAGCGGCCTTGGCGGAATGGGGCTTTACGGCAACGCCATGCAAAACATGATGCAGTGGCACATGTTCTACGGACCTAGCTTTGGCGGATTGTTGGGGGGAATGATCGAGGCCTTTGTGATTAGCTTCCTGTTTACTTACGCAGTGGCTTGGCTATACAACCAGCTTAATAAGGGGTAGGGGGTAAATATTTTCGTTTGCCACAGCTTAATCAGCTAAGAGAGTGATACAATGTAGATATCATGGATTTTCTAGCAATTATCCAAAGCAAACCCGTTCTCATAGGTCTTCATCTTGGATTTGCCATTATCGGCATCGATGCCTTTCTCTGGTTATTGGGAAAACTAAGGGGTGACAGCGGATCGCAAAAGAGCATGATTGTGACCGCCGCCATTGGCGTTTTGTCTTTTATCGCCAGCTGGCTCGCCGGCGGCTATTACTACGTCGTCTACTACGGCTCTCTCGTCAAACCAGTCATCAAAGCTGGCCTCGCTCCTTGGGCTCACAATGTCGCGATGGAGACCAAGGAGCACATATTCCTTTTTATAATTCCACTCGCGGTGACTACGCTTTTGATAACTTTGCTTAATAAGGAAGAGTTGCTGAAGTTTAAGCTGCGCGGGTCTGCTATTTGGCTTTCCGTCTCCGTTGCCGGGCTGGGGCTTTTGATCGGAGTCATGGGCTTTATGATTTCGGCTGCGGCCAGATGGGGAGTAATCAATTAGCTAAAGATGGATAAGCTAAAACTAATTATATCGTCGGCCTACGCTTCTATTTTAACTATCTTTCTCGTAGTCGTTATTACTATTTGGGCAGAAATGTTTGCTCCGCTCAAAGATTGGCTGGCGGATTTCTCCGGCCACCACTGGGTATCAAAGAGCATTTTATCCGTCCTGGTATATGCGGTCGCTACTGTGGTTTTGTACGCAACGCTCCGCAAGCCAAACCCAACATCAGCGCCAAAGATTATTAGAAATCTCTTAGTTTTGACGGCGATTGGGGTTTTAGCCATCACGGCCTTTTATACCGGCCACCATCTGGGATTTCTCTAATTCACGGAGTGACCGCCAAACTGGTTACGCAAGGCTGAGAGTATCTTGCCGGTATAGCTCGGGTCTTTTTCGGACATTTTCCTGAACTTAAGGGACCCTTCTATAATTTTGGCCTTTAGCTTGAGCTCCTTGGCCGTTTGGACTGTCCAGGAGCCCTCGCCGGTGTGACCTACCTTTCCGGAAACTCCGTGTAGGTTCTCTCCGTAGATTTCGAAAGCGCCCTGGAGCCATCCCATAAGGCGGCTCTCAATAACACTGCCCTGGTTATATACCCTAGCCACATTGCTCAAATTTAGCTTGTAGGGAGCATCTTTCATAATGGTGAAGCCTTCTGCTATGGCCTGCATCATGCCGTACTCTATGCCATTGTGGATCATCTTTACAAAATGCCCTGCTCCGGGCTGGTTGAAAAACTCATAACCGTTCTCTTGGGCCAGGTCATTGAAAAGCGCTTCCAGAGCGTGCGCCATCGTCTTGCTGCCACCGACCATGATAGTGGATCCTCGAAGGGCGCCGTAGGGGCCTCCAGAGACGCCGGCGTCCACAAAATGAATTCCTTTCTCTTTCAGCTTGGCGTGTCTTCTTTTAGAGTCTTTAAAATGCGAATTGCCTCCGTCAATAATGACATCTCCCTTGGCGAGATATTGAATAAGGCCCTCCTTACTAAAGAGGACTTCGTCTATTAGTTTGCCAGCGCTTAACATGAGCCAGATGACGCGGGGCCTTGGAAGCTTCCGGGCCAGCTCTGCATATGAATATGCTCCTGCAATGCCCTCGTCCTCCAGCTCTCGTGTGACTTTTTCGGTGCGATTATATCCAACCACCCTCCAGCCGCGGTCTTTAAGGCGACGGGCGATATTGGAACCCATTTTCCCAAGACCCACCACGGCCACGGTGCGCCCTTTAGTATATTTGGACTCGGGCACCAAAGTGCTCTCAAGCAAATGCTCATCTACCGACACCGACTCCTTGAGGGCTTGGTCGGTTTTTATCTTGTACGCTCTGAGGGGAACTACGCCTTTCTCCCAGCCCTCCACGATGGGATCGGTGAAACGCCACATCTCCCGCACCTCATCGGTACTGACAAAAAGAGTCTGGTCTCCCGCAATGCAATCCAGGAGCAATTTCTCATATTCTTCGACGTATTGGCTTTTCTCCGAGACGTCGCGCAAGCGAACATTAAGATCTTTTTCCTCTATTTCATAGTCGTGGCCGGGCCGTTTGCTCCAGAATTTAACCTTAATGCCCTCAAAGGGTTCCAGGTGGAAGATGACGCTGTTTTTGAAGTGCTCTGACCCAGGCGGACAAAGACAGGGGAGCGGGTGTTTAAAGACCACCTCGATTTCCTTTTTCACTTCGGGCATCTCTTTGCCGGCCTCAATGGTAATGGGAACGCCTTGCCAGCGGGGATGATTCAGAAAAAACCCGGCCTTGAAGTACGTTTCCGTCTTAGACCCCGGCTTCACGTTCTCGATTTTGCGGTACCCCTCGAACTGGGCGCGGTAGGTGCGCTCTTTGACGTCTTCTCCAGATGGAGCAATGAGAGTGGCCAAAACACGAGCCCTCTCCTTGCGGATAGCATCGCTCTTAAGCGTTTCTGGATGATCCATGGTTATAAGAGCCAGCATCTGGAGGAGATGGTTTTGTCCCACATCCTTCAAGGCCCCAAGGCCGTCGTAAAAATTGCCTCGTCCTTTGAGCCCCAGCGTCTCCAGGGCAGTGATTTTGATCTTTTCCACGAACTGATTATTCCAGGTGCCCTCAAAAAGGTTATTAGAGAACCTAAAGGCCAAGATGTTCTGGAGCATTTCCTTGGCGAGATAATGATCGATGCGGTAGATCTGCTCTTCTTTGAAAAGTTTTGCCAAAAGAATGTCTAGTTCGCTTGCGGTATGCCTATCCTTGCCAAATGGTTTTTCCACCAGTACTCTTGTCCAACCCTCTTCGGGGGAGCAAAGCTCAGTGAGGTCCGACGCCGATAAGTGCTTGAAGGTCTTTTGGTAAAGATTGGGCGGAACAGCGAGATAAAAAAGTTTGTTTGAGCAAAGACCCCATTCCTCATCTATGGCTTTAACTCTTTGGGCCAAGCCTTGGTACTGACTGGCTACCCCCAGATCGCCGCTTTCAAAGGAGAACATTTTGAGGAAGGCTTTGATATCACTTTTGTTCTTTGCACCGCCATATCTTTTGAGGGCTTTCCAGATATGATCTTGAAAGGTTGAGTTTTTGAGCTTGCGACGGGCAAATCCTATTACCTTAAAACTTTTCGGCAGGAGTTTCTTTTTGTGCAAACTAAGGAGGGCGGGGAAGATCTTTTTGGCAGCCAAATCTCCCGTTGCCCCCAGGACGACTAGAACGGTGGGTATGTTTGTGCGAGCCTCGGACATATATACCTTCCATCTTACTACAACTAGCCAGCCTTGCCTGTAAGAAGTTCTTTAAAGCTCCGTCTTCCAAGGTAAGTCGCAAAAAATAACCTAAAACATGGTAGATACACAAAACAAAGGTGTGCCTAAGGCGATGGCGAAGATGAGTGACCGGAATACGTTCTAGACTCGTTGAGGACGCTTGCCCTCCTTTTGTGTCTCCTCCAGAACTAATTTGCCTCCCT
>JAXMKI010000018.1:0-8285 GCA_034374545.1 Patescibacteria group bacterium
GTATAAGGCGTACCTTAAGTCACCGGCCGTTGAGGGCAAGGCCAATCAGGAATTGATCGAGGTTTTGGCTGACCATTTCGGAGTGGCTAAAAGCATGGTCGAAATAGTATCTGGATTGAAGTCCAGGAGAAAAAGGGTTAACATCAGCTCAATTTAAGCTATGCAGGTGGTGATTTTAGCAGCCGGTATGGGTAAGAGGCTTCGGCCCCTTACGGAAGATGTCCCTAAGCCCATAGTGAGGGTGGGTGACAGGCCTATTCTGGAATACACGCTTAGTATCCTGCCCGAAGTAATCGATGAGGTTATTTTGGTGGTTGGGTATAAGAAGGAAAAGATAATGGATTACTTCGGCGACTCCTTTAACGGGTTGCCCATCAAATACATTGAGCAAACAGTTTTTAACGGTACGGCGGGGGCTCTGGACCTAGCCCGGCCCGCGTTGAAAGGCGGAGCTTTTCTTTTCCTGTATGGAGATGATTTGTATCACCCCGAAGATTTAAAGGAAGTGGCTGTCTCGAACGAACCGGTTGTGTTGGTTAAAGAGGTAAATAATCCAGAAAAGTTCGGAGTTTGCTTGGTCGATGATGACGGCTATCTTCTAGATATTTTAGAAAAACCCGAGAACCCACCCAGTAATTTAGTGAATATTGGTGTCTATTTGCTAAACCAAGAGATATTTAGCGTACCTAAGGTCCAATTAGCAAACGGCGAATACAACCTGGCTGCTCAGATAGGTCTTTGGGCCAAAGAGCGCAGGGTTAAAACCATTAAGGCTAGATTCTGGCATCCCATAGGTTATATGGAAGACGTGGAAGCAGCTCACTTTTTAGTAGATCTGCCTCCGGAGAAACGGTTGAACTAGCTGGATGGTAGAACCCCAAATTCTTAAAGAGATATATACGATTGTGCACTTGATAGGGATCACCCTGGGCGCCGGAGGGGTCTTTGCCAGCGATGCTTTGTTTATGAGCGTGTTTAAAGATATGAAAATTAACTCATCGGAACTTAGGCTGGTTAAAGTGGGAAGTGCTATGGTGTGGCTTGGCATAGCTGTCTTGCTGGTCTCAGGTGTTTTGTTTTTTTCCTTGAATCCGGAGAGGTATTTCCAGTAAGCTTTTGGCGAAGATGACCATCGTAGGGGTGATTATAATCAACGGCCTTTACTTGCACGCCAAGCCGTTGCCTCTTTGAGTCAAGCACGTCAATCAGGATTTAAGTAAAAACCGGGATTTTATGAAGCACAGAAAAACACTCTTCACCAGCGGCGCTATCTCTTTCACTTCTTGGGTCTGAGCCATCGTTCTGGGCTCTCTAAGGTCCATCCCCCCTGGAATACTTCCCCCTCCTGGATATTTATCTGGCAATTTTAGCGGTGGCTATCGTAGTGGGCAACATTGCCACGCCCCATATCCTGCGTTCCGATCTGTAGGGGCGATTGAAGTGGTGTCCTGTTAGCGTTTATAATCTAAGAGATGATCTTTCTGGAGGATCCAATATATGCTCTGTCGGCTATCGCGCTGCTTGCACTGGCTCTTTTCGGCCTTTACAAGATCGCCTCTAATTTGAAGCACAAAAGTTTTCTTGAGCGCAGAGACCTAACTGTATTGAAAGTTGACCCGGAGGCGATCGGCATGCCGCTGGATATATTCATACACGCCATTAAGTCGCCCTTCTCGTTCGAGGTGGCGGTACAGCATCTGGGTACGGAAAAGGTTTATTATCTAGTAATCCCCAGGGGGAAGGGTAAAAGATTGGGGGAGGTCAAGGGCCTTAAGGAGGTAGGTGACTATCACGTGTTCCATTCCGGGGGAGAACACGTCGGGGTCTATTTCAAAGACTCGGATAACTGGCCCAAAGTGGCTTTTGATAAGATAGATTTTTCTAAGGTGAATGAGATAGGGGAGGGGGCGGTGGTGCAGTTTGTTTTCGGCAGAAGGCGCCGGGGCAAGACCGCAGCCAATTTAAGAGTTGCCGTATCGGCGCCCTCCAGTTTTCAAGCCAAGGAGATACTCGGAGCTCTCAAGAGTTCTTTCGGCGAGTATAGTGCGGTTGATTCTAAAAGCGAGGAGTTTATGCATCTTATCAATTCCAGAGAGTTCGATGCGGACGAGAAAATGCTCTGGCAGCCGGTGGTAGGTTGAATTTCTGGGAGGGAGCGCGTTAGAATTGAGGTGGAGTGGCATATGGGACACTCACTCACTAATAGGCTTAGGAGTTCACCAGCCACTCCATATCAGAGCCCCCAAGAAAGGTTTTGGGGGCTGTGATATATCCAGAAATCTTATGGCACTCGATTTTCAAGAAAATGTTTCTCTTAAGGACTATTGCACTATGCGGGTGGGCGGAGCCGCTCGCTATTTAGTGCATGTTAAAAGCAAGGAAGACGTGGTTGAGGCGGTTAGCTTCGCCAAAGGTAAAGACATACCTCAGAGGGTCATAGGCGGTGGCACCAACACTCTTTTCACCGACGAGGGTTATCACGGTCTGGTGATAGTGGATGGGATTAAGGGGATGGAGATTATGGAGCAGGACGAGGCTAGCGTCTTGATCAAATGCTCCGCGGGCGAGATCTGGGACGACCTGGTGAAAAGGAGCATTGATATGGAGCTCTCCGGCATAGAGGCTACTTCCATCGTACCGGGTACCGTAGGGGCTGCTCCGGTACACAACGTGGGTTGTTATGGCCAGGAGGTATCAGAAACCATCACCGAACTCACGGCCTACGATACGAGTATCGATGAGTTCGTGAATATTCTAGGCGGAGAGTGTGGTTTTAAGTATCGCACTAGCAGGTTTGAACAGGAGGACAAAGGCAAATTCATTATCACGGATGTCACCTTTAAGTTGAGAAAGATTCCCATGGAGCCGCCTTTTTACAAAGATGTGGAGAAGTACTTTGAGGAAAACAACATCCTCGAATACAGCCCGGCCGCGGTGAGGGAGGCGGTGATGGCCATCAGAAACCGCAAGCTGCCCGATCCCAAAGTGATCCCCAACAACGGTTCCTTTTTCCGCAATCCCGTTATTGGGAAAAATCAGTTCGATGAGCTAATACAAAGAGTGCCATCGCTCAAGGAGATTCCTTCCGGTTGGTCGCAGCCGCCCCATTGGATCTTAGCGGATGGGAAGGTGAAACTGGCGGCGGCCCGGTTGGTAGAGCTAGCAGGGTTTTCAAACTACGAAGACGCAGAAACTGGTATGGCCACTTGGCCCAGGCAGAATCTGGTCTTGATCAACAAAAGTGCCAAGAGCGCGGATGATGTAATGGTTTTTAAAGACAAGATAATAAGTGCGGTTATGGACAAGTTCGGCGTTGAGCTGGAAGAGGAGGTGGAAATCATTGATCCCTAATGAAAGAGATCCATAAAGACCTACTCTACGCAATCTCAACTGTCGGTGACGGCAATATGTCCTGCAATTATGGAGGTGCGGATAGTGTAGTTCGAAACAGAAAGGAGTTTTTGGGGAAACTGGGATTGAATCTGTCCGATTGTGTGATGATGGACCTAAGTCATGGAGATAGCGTGAATATTGTGGGAGTGGCAGATAAAGGCAGGGCGATGGGTGATTGCGGAACAGGCGGTGTTCAGGGCGACGCTATGGTAACTGACAAAGTAGGAGTATATCTTTTCGTATTAACGGCGGATTGCCTGCCGTTAACGCTATATGATCCACAAAGGAAAGCGCTGGCCTTGGTTCATCTGAGTCGTATAAATACTAACCTCAAGTTAACGCAGAAGGTGGTAAGCCTTATGAGGGAAAAGTGGGGGAGCAACCCGGAAGACATCTTGGTTTGGGGAGGACCCAGTATCAGCAAGACATCGTACAAGCTGGATTTTTTCAAAGAGGAGGCAAGGGGTTGGGATCCGTTTGCCGTCAAAATGCCCAATGGCAAGATAAGCGTTGACGTAGCGGGGTTCAATCGCCAGCAACTACTTGATATGGGAGTGAAAGAGAATAATATTGATATCAGCGAAATTGATACCTTTTCTTCAGCCACCTATTTCTCGCATTACCGTACCGGTAGGGCTGGCGAGCCGGAGAGTAGGTTCGCTACGGTGGTAGGTATTAAGGATTCGCAGTTGCATATAGATGAATAACGGAAATGGGGATTTTGGTATAGATAAAAAGAAATTCCTCTTCGTTTCTTTAGAGAGTCTCAGTGGTGATCTTGCTTGGACTCTAGTCAAAGAGGGCCACGAGGTTAAGGCTTATATAAGGGCGCCAGACGACGCTGGTGTATATGAGGGATTTATAGATAGAGTAGATGACTGGAAGCCATTAGTGGATTGGGCAGATGTGATAATCTTCGATGATGTTGAGTTTGGAGAAATCGCTGACAAGCTGCGTAAGGCAGGCAATCTGGTGGTAGGGGGAACCCCCTATACAGATCGTTTGGAGATGGATAGGGATTTTGGACAATCAGAACTAAGGCGACATGGAGTTAATATATTGCCCGGTTGGCAGTTTTCCAACTACGATGAAGCAATTGTCTTTGTTAGAAATAATCCTGGCAGGTATGTATTCAAACCCGGAGGGAATACTCCTTCGACTGGGAAAGGAATGTTTTTCTTGGGCGAAGAGGAAGACGGGAAAGACATCCTAGAGCTACTTGAGCAGAATAAGGAAACTTGGGCGAAACATACGCCCGTTTTCCAGTTGCAAAAGTATATTGCTGGCGTAGAAGTTGCGGTAGGCGCTTACTTCAACGGGCATAACTTCATCTATCCAATCAATGTGAACTTTGAGCACAAAAGAGTGTTTCCTGGGGACATCGGTCCTTTTGCTGGGGAGTTGGTTAATTTATTGTATTGGAGTGAGCCAAATAGACTTTTCAAAGCGACTCTGGAAAGAATGCTGCCCGCCATTCGAGAGGCCGGCTACGTTGGTTATATAGATATCAATTGCATCGTAAATCACCGAGGTATATATCCCCTGGAGTTTACCTGCAGGTTCGGCTACCCGACTATACCCATCCAGCTAGAGGGCATTACCGTTCCAACTGGGGAGTGGCTGTATAATATGGTCTCGGGTAAAGACTTTATTCTCAAAACTAAGAGAGGATTTCAAATAGGTATTAGAGTTTTGATGCCTTCCTATTTCGCTTCGGACAAGAAATCGGAGTTAGTGCAAAGATATCGGGATTTAGCCGTGGCTTTCAAGAACCCTGCCGTTAAAGAGGGCATTCACATAGAGGACGTGCGTAACGACAAAGGCACTTGGAGATTAGCCGGTGTCTCTGGGGTGGTGCTGGTAGTTACCGCCAGCGGTACCACAGTGGACGAGGCCAGGAGGCTCGTCTATAACCGAGTAGCTAACATTATGATTCCCAACATGTTCTATCGTACCGACATCGGCGGCAAATGGGCAATTGACAGCGACCGTCTTCGCACGTGGGGTTATCTAGACACCGCCTAAATTACTAACGGATTTCGTAGGTAATATTTACCACCACTCTAATTTTCTGAGATCCGGTTTCGATCTGTGGGGTTGCGAACTCTAAGGCAGCGCCTCCTCCGTACCCGTCATATTCTTTGTAGCTTGGGTATGAGTCAGGTTCGATGGTGTAGACGTTGATTAACTTACCAACTCTAAATCCCGAAGCCTTAGCAATAGACTTGGCATTGGCGCGGGCCTGTTCTATAGCACTGGCGCGGGCTTCGTTTTCCAGCTCAGTCGGGTCGTCAACCTCCAGGGTGAGCTGAGAAACTGTGTTGGCGCCGTTTTCCACTACCCCCGAGAGCAGATCACCGGCTTTCCCCAAATCCCTGATGGTAACCTTTAGAGAGTGCTCTACGGTATACCCGGAAATGCGGGCGGGGGGACATATACCTTCGGCCCGGCAGTCGAAGTATTGATAGTTGGGATATACGTTGTAGCCCTCTGATTGGATGTCAGCTTCGCCTACGCCCTGCCCCTTGAGAAACTCTATTACCAGATTGGAACTGTCTGTATTTTGCTGTTGCAAGGAGGCCACATTGGTACCCCCCTCGGTGCGGACACTAAAGACAAACCTGCCCACATCAGGTTTGGCTACCACTTCCCCCTCGCCAGTGACAGTAAAGGTCCGCTCACTGTAAGCTGGGTATGAGGCCGCGAAGTTGATCGCTGCGTACCCTACGGCCAACACGCCCGCGATCAAGGCCAGGCCTAGGTAGTTTTTGATTTTGTCGTTCATATCTACATTATACAACGAGTCTTTGATAAAGGCGTTGCAGATAGCTATAATTGGGTTGCTATGCATATAGATATCCAAGCTAGGGATTTGGAATTGACTGATCCCCTGAAGGAATATGCCACCAAGCGAGTCGGTTCGCTAGAGAGATATCTATCCAGATTCGACCAGAGCTTGATAATGGCCGAGGTGGAGTTGGCTCGTACTACCAAGCACCACTATCAAGGAGATGTCTACTACGCAGAGGTCAACTTGACCTTACCGGGCAAGCTTCTAAGGGCAACCCATACTAGCTCGGATATACGGCAGTCTATTGATAAGGTCAGAGATACTCTCCAGCGGGAGATACGGAAATTCAAAGATCAGCTGGAGTCATAAGCAAAATGAATTTAATCAAGAATCTAAGAGGGCGTATTTTTGCGCCGCGGGGGGCCAAGCGTCCCAAAGAAATAGACGAGATCAACGCCCTCGAAAAGGAGCTTTCTGCTTTAAAGGAAGAGCAGCTCAAAGAAGAGGGCTTAAAGCTTAGGGAAAGGGCCAAAGCCGGAGAGAGTTTAGACGATTTTTTACCGCGCGCTTTTGCCCTAGTGAGAGAAGCGGCTAAGAGAAGGCTGGGGCAGCGCCACTTCGACGTGCAGCTTTGGGGCGGCCTGGTGATGCATCAATCTGGCATCGCTGAGATGATGACGGGCGAGGGAAAGACCTTGGCGGCTACGGCTCCGGTGTATCTAAACGCCTTGTCGGGCAAGGGTGCCCATGTGGTTACGGTTAACGACTACCTGGCCAAGCGTGATACTGCTTGGATGGGTCAGATCTACGACGCCCTGGGGCTGTCTGTGGCCTGTCTGGTACACGACGCCGCCTACATCTACGACCCGGAGTGGAAGCTGACCAAAGAAGAGCAAATTGAAATTGATAAGGAACGCGATTTGAAGGGCAGTTTCGAGGTTAAGGAGGAGTTCTTGCGTCCGGTCGCCAGAAGAGAAGCCTATGCAGCCGATATCACTTATGGCACCAATCATGAGTTTGGCTTCGATTATTTGCGCGATAATTTGAGGCGCTTTAAAGGGGAGCAGGTGCAGCGCCCCTTGAACTTCGCAGTCGTGGATGAGGTGGACTCAATTTTGATCGATGAGGCTCGCACCCCTTTGATCATTTCTTTTCCTGATCAGGGTTCTTCAGAGTATTACAAAGTGTTTGCCCAGGCCGTCCGGCAGCTCAAACCAGACGAGGATTATGTGGTGGACGAAAAACTTAGGTCAGCCGAGATTACCGAGCCGGGCATAGATAGGATCGAGCAGATGACAAACATTAAGGACCTGTACGCGCCTGAGAATTTGCGCTTAGCCCACTACTTAGAAGCAAGTTTGAAGGCCCGGGCTTTGTATGAAAAAGATAAGGAGTATGTGATTAAGAATGGGGAAATTATTATCGTTGATCAATTTACCGGCAGACTGATGCCAGGCAGGCGGTATAGCGGGGGTCTTCACCAAGCTATTGAAGCCAAGGAGGGGGTGCCGGTGCAGAACGAGTCCCGCACCTTTGCTCAGATCACCATTCAGAACTACTTCCGCCTATACGACAAACTATCCGGCATGACCGGTACGGCCCAAACCTCAGCTGAAGAGTTCCATAAGGTGTATTCGATGGAAGTCATCTCCGTTCCCACCAACCAACCGTTGGTAAGGGACGACAGGCAAGATTTCATATACAAGAATCTGGAGGCCAAATACAGGGCTATCGTGGCGGATGTGAAAGAAAGGACCGCAAAGGGGCAGCCAGTTTTAATTGGTACCGTTTCCATCGAGAAAAACGAGGTCCTTTCCGGCCATTTAAGTAAAGCGGGTATTGCACACGAGGTTCTAAATGCCAAGAACCACGAACGGGAAGGAGCCATCATCGCTCAGGCCGGCAGGAAAGGGGCGGTCACGGTCGCTACCAACATGGCGGGCAGGGGAGTGGATATCGTCCTAGGAGGTTCTCACTTTAGCGAAGAGAGCGCTAAAGAGGTCAAGGAAGCGGGGGATCTGCATGTTGTGGGTACCGAACGGCACGAAGCCAGGCGCATAGATAATCAATTGAGGGGGCGCGCCGGGAGACAGGGAGACCC
>JAXMKI010000019.1:0-2725 GCA_034374545.1 Patescibacteria group bacterium
AGTTTGGGCAAGAACGTTATCGAGCGCTCTGATCGGACGGGGAGGGGGAAGATCCTGGCAAGCCAGTTCAAAAACCCCCTTATTCTGATGCTGGTCTTTGCCTCGTTGGTCACGGCATATCTTCAAGACTATGAAGATACAGCCTTCATATTGATAGCGGTTTTGGTCAACGTGGGGCTGGGGTTTTTCCAAGAGAATAAAGCGGAGATCGCCTTGGCGAAACTCGGTACATATATCAAAGAGCGAACGAGGGTGATAAGGGACGGGCGAGATATGGAGATTTCCGCCGAGGAGGTGGTACCCGGGGACATCGTCAAGCTGTCCCCAGGGGTGAGGATTCCCGCCGACGCGCGCGTTTTGCGTACCAACGGCCTGTTGGTGGATGAGGCTATCTTGACGGGAGAGTCTTTGGCGGTTGAAAAGGGCGCCAGGGAAGTTTCTTTAGATAGTGATCTGGGAGAGCGCAGCCCTATGGTCTGGGGTGGTACTTTGGTGGTTGACGGCCAGGGCGAGGTAGTAGTGGTGGCCACGGGCTTGGATACCGAACTGGGCAAGATTGCTTCGCTTGTCAAAGGCAAAGAAAAGGAGGAAACGCCCCTCCAGAAGGCTATCTACAAGTTTGCTCTACGCATGGGGGTTCTTTTGATAGTGATGTCCGGCCTTATCTTTGCCCTGGGCGCCAGTTTGGGCTTTGAGCTGTTAGATATGTTTTTGACCTCGGTGGCGATTGCCGTAGCGGCTGTGCCGGAGGGGTTGCCCATTGCCATGACCGTTATTTTGGCGGTGGGGGTGGAGCGTCTGGCCAGGCACAAAGGGGTGGTCAAAAAACTACTGGCGGCGGAGGCGCTGGGAGGCACCACCTTAATCCTGACCGACAAAACGGGAACCCTCACTCAAGCGAGCATGGAGCTTTCCGAGATTATCTCCGATATGCCCAAGGAATTGGTATTGGAGCTGGCTTTGTTGCTGACGGACGTCATTATCGGGAATCCTTCCGGGAAGCCCGAAGATTGGCATATGTCGGGGCGCCCCATGGACACAGCTATTGCCAAGGCGGCCGTGGAGCACAAGGTTCTTTTAACGGAAGTATTCAAGCGCAATTCCATTATGGAGGCCAAGCCTTTTAATTCCAGGGACAAGTACGCTGGGGTGCACGCCAAGTTCGAGAACAGAAGCCGGTGGATATACCTGGGCGCTCCCGATGTCCTCCTGGAGATGGCGGATATCGGCCAGGGCGACAAGCAGGCGTTGCTGGTTAAGATTGACGAGCTTGCCTATGCCGGCAGCAGGGTACTGGGTTTGCTGATAGACAAAAAGATGACAGCCCTTTTGTGCTTCAGGGATCCGGTGAGGCAAGGAGTGGCTAAGGCTATTGAGGAAATCTCAAATGCCGGGGTTAAAACTAAAATTGTAACCGGGGACCACAAGGGAACGGCGGTGGCGGTGGCCAAGGAGCTCGGGTTTGAAATCAAAGAAGGGTCGGTGATGATAGGCAAGGAAATCGAAGGCTACTCGGACGAGGCCCTCAAGCAAATTCTTCCAGAGATTGTGATCTTTGCCCGAGTTTCGCCCAAGGACAAGCTGCGCTTAGTGGGGCTATATAGGGAACTCGGCGAGGTGGTGGCCGTCACGGGCGACGGAGTGAACGACGCCCCCGCTTTGAAGGGGGCAGACGTGGGGGTAGCGGTTGGCTCAGGGACGGATGTGGCCAAAGGAGCGGCGGATCTTATTATCCTCGATGACAACTTTGAGACCATAGTGGAAGCCATTAGGGAGGGGAGAAGAATCTTAAGCAATATCAAAAAGGTTATCGTCTATCTGTTATCCAGCATTCTCGACGAACTTGTTCTGATAGGGGGAGCTTTGATTGCTGGAGTAGCTTTACCCCTTAACGCCTTGCTGATCCTTTGGGTCAACTTTTTTTCAGACAGCTTTCCCGCTATTGGGTTTGCTTTTGAGAGGGACGGCGACTATTTGGACCATAATCCCAGGGCCAAACAAAAAGGACTCATGGATACGCGGATGAAGTTTCTGGTCTGGGTTATAGGCACCCTAACTAGCGGATTACTCCTTTTCTTGTATCTGTTCATGTTGAACATAGGATTGGATCCGGCGACAGTCAGGACCTTTATCTTCGCCTCCTTCTCCGTCTATACCCTCTTTCTGGTCTTTTCGGTAAAGTCTTTGCACAAAAACATCTTTACCTACAACCCTTTTTCCAACCTTTATCTCGTAGGGGGAGTTTTGATCGGTTTTGTCCTCACGGCCTTGGCCATATACTGGGCGCCTCTTAGGGGCATCCTCGGAACCGTTTCTCTTTCCCCGGCCTGGCTTTGGGGAGTACTGGGAGTGGGGATCGTTAACATCCTGGCGGTTGAGCTGGGAAAACTTCTGTTTATACACAGCAGATAGCTTCGGTATTCGGTATTTGGTATAATTAAATGGTGATGAAACTTACGAGGGGATTCACCCTTGTTGAGATATTAGTTTACGTGTCCATCTTGGCTATTACGGCGGGTCTTTTGACTGCCGTTTTAACCAATACGGTGAGAGTTAGGACTCGCGCGGCCAACAGCACCGAATTAGCTCAACAGCTTAATTTCGTTCTGGGAACGGTTCAAAGCTTGGTGAACGAGTCCGCTAATGTGGAGGGCGTTTATGAAGGGGCCGACTCCGGTGTAGCCTGTAGCGAATTTTGCACATTGAATTTGCGCATGACGGCCAC
>JAXMKI010000020.1:0-10045 GCA_034374545.1 Patescibacteria group bacterium
TCCAGCGAGAATTTAACCGATTACCTTGAGGCCTCGAGTATATACGCAGATGACGTGCACTTTGACGGGGTGATTGCCTTGAACGTGAAGGTCATGGAAGACCTCCTCAAACTTACGGGCCCCATTGAGGTGCCGGAGTACGATATGCGTCTGGACGCAGACAACTTCTTAAAGGAACTTCAGAAGGAAGTTGAGGCAAACAAGGTACCCGGGGAGAATCCCAAGAGAGTCCTTCAGTTTGCCGCTCCCAGGCTGATCAAGGCCTTGGGCTCTCTAGATGAATCGAAGCGAGGTAGGCTGATCGAGGTTTTTGTTTCCAGGGGGCGCAATAAGGATATCCAGATGTATTTTGAAGATGCCGGGCTTGATAAGTTGGTTAGAGACCTCCAGGTGGATGGGCGTCCTTACGAGATCAAAGACAACTTCAGCGGAGACTATCTAGCTTTGGTAAATACCAATATAGCCGGGGGCAAAACGGATATCTTCGTTGACCAGTACGCCACCTTGAGGAGCGAGGTGGGAGCTGACGGAGTCATATCCAATGAACTGGTAGTGACTAGATACCATAAAGGGCAAGATGAGGTAGAACCTTGGTACAATCATCTCAACCAGAACTTCTTTAAAGTTTTCACCCATCCAGATTCAAAGTTGAGCTTTATAAAGGGAGGGGAACAAAAGGAGATAAGGCCCCTAGTGAACTATGGTTTTCTATATAGTGAGGATCCAGACTTGGCAGAGTTGGAGAGTACCCGTACAATCTTGCAAGTTGCCCCCGATGGATATGCCGAGGGTTACCTGGAGGCCGGCAAAAGAGTATTCGCTACTTGGTTCAACTTGAACCCGGGAGAGAGGCACTCCTTGCAGATGCGCTGGCAGGCTGGTCGGCTAGCTGTACGGGATGGCCAGAATTTTACCTTCGTCATAGATAAGCAATCCGGCAGCGAGATGGAGTTCGACTATGCTTTAGTGGCCCCGGAGGGCTATTACTGGTCACAAGGCAGTAGTGACATCTTTAGATATCGTTCTAACTCCCTCCCTTCGAGGGTTGTCATAGAGCTGACTTTGAGAGAGAAAAAATAGATATGGAAATAAGTAAAATCAGAAACTTTGTCATTATTGCCCACATCGATCACGGCAAAAGCACTTTGGCTGACCGCTTCCTTGAAGTTACCGGTACGGTTTCAGCCAGAGATATGAAGGAACAGTATCTGGATTCCATGGAGCTGGAACGGGAGCGGGGTATCACTATCAAAATGGCTCCGGTGAGGATGAGTTGGAAGGGTACCGAGCTCAATCTTATTGACACTCCCGGGCACAGTGATTTTTCGTATGAAGTATCCAGGGCCCTTAAGGCCGTCGAGGGGGCAGTGCTTTTAGTTGACGCCACCCAAGGCATTCAGGCCCAAACTCTGGCAAACCTTGAGATGGCGCGCCAGGCTGGTTTGAAGATTATTGGAGCCTTGAACAAAGTGGATATGAACCCAGTAGGCCTTGAAGAGTTAACCGAAGAATTGGCTGACCTAATTGGCTCCTCATCGGATGAGATCCACCATATTTCCGCCAAAACGGGAACGGGAGTGGAGAAGCTTTTGGATAGCATCGTGGAAGAGATACCTCATCCCAGGGCTCAGGATGGCAACTGCGCTTTGATCTTCAGCTCTCTCTATGACGAGCACAAAGGGATTATCGCCTTCGTTAGGGTCTTTGGAGGTGAGTTTAAGCGGGATCAGCGTACTAAACTCCGGGCGGTTAAGAGGGATTTCAAGATTAAGGAAGTCGGCTTTTTCGCCCCCCAGTTCAAGACGTTACCTTCTCTGGGAACGGGTGAGATTGGATACATTGCCACCGGAGAGAAAGACCCGGGAAATATTTTAATAGGCGATACGATAGGGGATAGGGGGCTGCCGGATTTTCAGTTAGCCAAGCCGGTGGTTTTCGTCTCTTTGTATCCGGACGATGGTAGCGACTACGACGATCTTAAAATTGCCCTGGAGAAGCTGCGTCTCAATGATTCTTCCCTGGATTTTACCCCCGACTCCAGCCAGGTATTGGGTCGGGGATATAAGTGCGGGTTTTTGGGCAGGCTGCATTTCGAGATCACTATGCAAAGGCTGGAGAGGGAGTTTGATTTGGCGACGGTCAACAGTTTCCCCTCGGTGGCCTATAAAGTTAAAAGACGAGGTGGCCAGGAGGAGGTGGTGGAGAACGCCCGTGATTTTCCGGACGATCCGGAAAGAAGTCTGGAGCCGGTGGTGAGTTTGAGTATTCTGACCCCGCCCGGATACCTGGGAGCCGTTTTGGGACTGAGTGAAATGTATCGTCTGAGCGATATTGAAACAGGCAACGCGGGGCGCAATGTCAGGTTAACGGCCAAGTTGCCCCTGGCGGAGCTGATCATGGACTTTGACGATAAGTTGAAGTCTGTCTCTCAAGGATTTGCTTCCTTCAGCTACGAACCGGCTGGATACGAAGAGGCCGAGCTGAAAAGGCTTGATATCCACGTTGCCGGCGATTTGATACCCGGCCTTTCGAGGGTGGTATACAAAGAAGACGCCGAAAAGGAGGGGAGGCGGATGGCGGAGAAGTTGAGAGATCTTCTGCCTAGGCAGCAGTTCGTCCAGGCGATTCAAGCCAAGGTTGGAGGCGATATTGTGGCGCGAGAGAATGTAAAAGCTATGCGCAAGGACGTAACGGGTGCTCTCTATGGGGGAGATGTCACTCGCAAGAAGAAGCTTTTGGAAAAACAGAAGAAAGGCAAGAAGAAATTAAAGGGCATGAGCAGGGTTAGCGTATCTCCCGAAGTGTTCAGGGAGTTGTTGAAACGGTAGGTTTTACCTATCCTGATTAAGTATGCAAAAGACTATTACTTATATAATCTCCCTGGTTATCGTCAGTTACCTAGGATATCAGGTCTATCTTCTTCAGGATGAACGTTTTGAACTGAGCGAAGAGTTTGAACAGTTGCACAGCCAGCAGCAGGCCCTGGAGGAAGATAACGCCAAGCTACAGGCAGAAATTGAGTATCTTTCCGACCCGCACAACCTGGAAAAGGAGTTGCGGGCCCGTTTCAATTACCGCTCTCCCAACGAGAAGCTTATAATCGTAGTGCCCGATAAGGGGGAGGAGGCTACCAGTACGGAAGAATGAGTCGCGGGCGTAGTTTAGTGGCAGAACGTGACCTTCCCAAGGTCGAGGTGGGAGTTCGATTCTCCTCGCCCGCTCAATAGACATGCTTTACCAGATTATCGTAGCTAGCGTTATCGGAGGCGTCCTCTCTTTAATAGGAGGGCTGATTTTGCTTTGGCGGGAAGCATTTGCCAGGAAGGTGGCATTTTATCTGGTCAGCTTCGCCGCCGGTGCCCTCTTGGGGGCAGCTTTTTTTGATTTGATCCCGGAGGCTCTAGAGGGTGGGGGAGAGGAGGTGGTAGGGTTTATTCTAGTCGGCATCATCTTGGTTTTCGTATTTGAGCGGTTCTTGGGTTGGTATCACTACCACAACGGCCACCCTCATGAGCATCATACCTTTACCGTTCAGTCGGTGCTTTTGGGCGACACCCTGCACAACTTTATAGACGGAGCGGCTATCGCGCTCTCTTTTGCCGTCAGTACGGAAGTTGGCATTACCACTACGCTGGCCGTCTTTGTTCACGAGATACCGCAGGAGATAGGCGATTTCGGGGTTCTTATTAAAAAGGGGTATCAGAGAGGAAGGATAGTTCTTTTTAATTTGCTAACTGCCCTGGCGACTTTGGTGGGTGCAATTTTAACTTACTTTCTTTTTCCCTATTTCCCGGAGGGTATCGTCTATTACGGCCTGGCTTTGACCGCGGGCACCTTTATCTACATCTCTACCGCAGATTTGATCCCGGAGCTTAGGGAACACACCTCCGGGGGGTTTGGCATGGGACACGCTGCTATGATCTTGCTCGGGATTGTTACGGTCGTACTTTTATCTGGTATTATTGTTAAATAAGCATGAAAACTATTGTTAGCCGATACATAAAGGATATTATCTTTGGAGCCAATGACGGTATCGTCACCACCTTCGCTATTGTGGCGGGGGCCGTGGGCGCCGGGCTTTCGACCCAGGTGGTGCTGATTCTTGGGTTCGCCAGTCTTTTGGCGGACGGCTTTTCCATGGGCACGGGCAATTATCTGGGCTCTCGCAGCGAACAGGAGGTGGCTCAAGTTAATGGAGAAAAGTATGCCAAGTCGGTGGTGGTGCCGGCCATTTTCATCTTTTTCAGCTTCATAATCGCCGGCAGCATCCCGCTTTTGCCCTTTGTCTTGGGTGCGAAGGGAGACTTTGCCCTGGCGGCTGTTATGACCGGCGCAGCACTGTTTTTCGTGGGAGCCCTCTTGGGAGAGCTAGTTTTGCATCGCCACTGGTTTGCTTGGGGGCTTGAGATGCTGTTTGTAGGGGGAGCGGCTGCCGGCATAGCTTACGGCATTGGCTATTTAGTGGAGAAACTTATCGGTGGTTAAATTGATAGACATAATTAAGCGCTACGAGATCTGGCTTTTGCGAGGGGCCGTGGCTTTCCCAATGCTCTGGGCTGGCATAGGTGGCTTGGTTAATCCCGCAAACTGGATAGGATTTGTACCGCAGTTCGTAGAGAGCTTCGTAGATAAGGAGGTCTTTTTGCTGGCCCATAGCATTCTCCTCATTGGCAGTGCTGTCTTGATCTTGACTGGCCCGTGGAGGTGGTTTTTTGCCCTTGTGGCCTTGGGAAACTTGGGTGGAATATTGATATTTTACGGTCTGGACGATATAACCTTCAGGGACGTCGGTTTGGCTCTCGTAGCTTTAGTGCTTTCCGTTCGTGAGTATAAAGTGCCGGAGTAACTCAGTGGTAGAGTAGCTGTTTCGTAAATAGCAAGTCGCGAGTTCGATCCTCGCCTCCGGCTCCAAGATTAGTAGACTTTCCGGTTTCTGACCGCGAAACGGAGAGGGGAATTATCCCCCCTTTACACGAGGTTTGGTTGGGAGTATCCTTTAAGCACTTACGCAAGTGTTTAATTGATATGTTAATCAAGGAACAGGTAAACAAAATACAAAAAGGGTTGTCGGATAAAAAGGACCGACTCCCTGTGATTCTGGGTGCATTGGGCGATCCGGGCCGGTTCAGGATTTTCAAGCTACTGATGGAACACCCAGACATTTGTGTGACCGATGTTGCCAATGTTTTCAATATAACGGTATCTGCGGCGTCCCAACAATTGAGAGTTCTAGAGATGTTGGAACTGGTCGAAAAGACGAGGATGGGACAGATGGTCTGTTACGAATTAAAGAAAGATAATCCCACCGTCGGGCAGCTGATTCAATTCATAAGGTCGAACTAATAGCATTAACCAATAACACTCATGCCAAAAGTTACAATCTACACCACCCCAAGTTGCGTGTATTGCAAAATGACCAAAGCCTTTTTTAAGGAGAACAATGTGGCCTACGACGAGAAAGATGTCGCAGCCAACGTAACGGCCCGCGAAGAGATGATCAGCAAATCCCAACAGATGGGCGTGCCGGTCATAGACGTCGACGGCAAGATCGTGATCGGCTTCGACAAAGAGAGTCTCTCGGAGCTGTTGCACATAACATAAACCCTCAAGTCATAAATAACAAAATACTTATCAGCGGTATCGGCGTCGTTGCAGTAGGACTTTTGATACTTTTGATTTCGTTAACCACAAGGGTCTACTCGATTATTTACAATGGTTAAGATAACAAAACAAAGCGGGAAAGAGCTATCCCAATGCGAGGAGTGCGGCTTTCACTATGAAGACGAAAAACAGGCGGAGGATTGCGAAAAGTGGTGCAGAGAACACCACAGTTGCAACATCCAAATTACCGCCGACGCGATAGAGAGTAAGAAAGAGAAGTCTTCGTAATCGTTAACGTATGTAAAAGAGGCTCGCGGACTCGGGCAATGGCTCACTCAACTCATCCGGAGTTAGGTAATATATGTTTTTGGCTTGTCTTTGTTCCAATCCGAAGGTGTCGGTAAGAAACATAACTGTTTGAGCGGGCATGGGAATACCGTGCACCTGGGCTCCCTCAGCGGTCACTACAACATACTTTGTCTGGTCTGGGGACAGGGAGTTTAGCTCTTCTCCCAGAAGGGCATAGTCTCTATTGAACGCTTCGGCTGTGTTTGGGTCTTTGGCCCAGGTTATGAAATAGCTTGTGTAGGCTTCCATTATCAAGACTGCGATGAGCACGGAGACGGCAACTTTCAGATATTCAATTCGGAAATGGGTTTTGAGGTAGTTAAAGATTGATAATCCGCCCAGGGAAGCGAGGATAAATACGGCAGGCGCCATTAGGATCGCCCGGAGGGCGTGGGGCAGGCCCTCGCTTGAGATGACGACTGGTAACGCGGCCGCGGCAAACCATATGAAAAGCAAGAAAAAGGCTATTTTCTCCTTAGTAGCTTGGCTCTCCTGGGTGCGTTTAAATAGTGCCAAAACCCCGGAAATGATCCCAACCAGGAACATTATGCCTACCGGCCAAAAGAGCAAAGGACGCTCGGCTATGTTGTGTCGCCAGTTTCCGTCTCCTGCAACGTTGAACATGCCCGCGGTCTTCAGGGTATTAATAGCCAGACTGCTAATGGGGGACTTAGAAGAGAATATTGAAATCTGAGAAGTTCTTCCCAGAAAGTCCTGGGGGTTTTCCGCGAAATAGATTCCGAGAGGAAGGAAAGTTAAAAAGGAGAAGACAATGAATAAAACGGTGGTTTTGTAAAACTGGGTTAGCCAACGCTCTTTTCTTGCTTGAAAGAAATAAAAGATGAGCACGGCCAATATGATAATGGGAGTGATGCGGTAGGCAATGTAAGAGTGGAGGCCTAGTCCGTAGATAATGCCGCCGGCTGCGGGCAAGAAAAGCCTATTCAAATACCCCGGTAGTCTGGCCCTGCGGAACGAGAGGAGTAGGAAGTACATACCCCAGACTAGGGTGGCAGGGGCCATTATGGCTCTGAAGGCTATGCGAGAAAAGTTTATATGCCAGAAGCTTGTGGCTAGTAGAAATGTTGCCAGGAGGGAAAGGGCCTCTTTGCTGCGGTGATAAAAGAAGATCTCGCGCGTTAGGAAATAGACTCCGAGGACAGTTAGAAGGCCGAATATGGTGCTCGGCAGTCTAAGGGCCCAGGGAGTGTTGCCAAAGGCAGATAGCGAAAGGGCTTGGATGTTTATAAAAAGACCCTCGCGGCCGTTATTTTCCGGGTAAAAGACCTTGAAGTCCCCAGTCCTTAGTGCCTCCAGCGCATTGTTGCCATTCATGGCCTCGTCCGGGTACAGCCCCGGAGGAACGGAGTCGATGCTGGCAAAGCGCAAAGCGGCGGCTACAACAAGGATTAGAATCAACCACCAGTGTTTACGTTGCATTAATTCAATCTTACAATGCCTTTTCGGTCAGACCAACTATATCCAATAGAAAAAGCACATGCCGAACACTTTTTGGGTATACTCAGTAAGTGGACGATAACAAGATCACAGCTAGATATATATCACCAAAGATTGCTGTATTCGCTATCCACGGTGGGAAGATTGAACCAGGCACAGATCAACTAGCGGAAGATATAGCAGGCACAGATTTATCCCTTTATATATTTAAAGGAGAGAGTTTTGTGCAAGATCATAGCCCAAGCACTCAATTCAACGAACCCCAGGCCCTAGCCCTCGCCTCTAGGGTAGAGACAATTGTCTCTATCCATGGAGAGAAGAACGAGAAGAAAGCTTTTGTGATAGTTGGTGGTTTGCACGAAGAACTCGCTAGAGCCGTAGAAGAAGGACTACTTAAAGAGGGTTTCATTGTGAAACCCGTGCCGTCTGGACTCAGTGGAAACGAGTCCAAGAATATTTGTAACAGAGGGAATTGCGGCAAGGGCGTTCAAATTGAGGTTAGTAGGAAGTTGCGTAGGGATATGCGGGATAACAAGGAGATACTTAGTAGATTCGTAAACGCCGTTAGGCAAGCAATTCGCCCACAATAACGGTCCGAACATCATCCACGATACGGAGCCTCTGTTCAAAATAGGTGATTTTGCTAGAGTAAGTACTGTCAATCCTATCTAAATGGCAGAGAGTAAAGAAAACTTGGAAGAGCTAACTCGCCGCTTAGGCGAGCGTCTTTGACCTTGCTACTAAAAGGCAAAGGCTTAAAGAGTTAGACTTTGAGATTGCAGACCCTGATCTGTGGAAGCAAAAGCGTACCTTGGCTGAAGAAAAGACCAAAGAGGCGGGTCTTTTGCGCGAGTTGATAGGGGAGTTTGAGAATATCTCCAGCGAAGAGGACATTAAAAAACTTGAGATTAAAGCTTTACTCTCCGGTAAGTATGATCAAACAGACGCTATTGTCTCAGTACATTCCGGCGCGGGCGGGGATGATGCTGGGGACTGGGCTAAGATGTTAATGGATATGTACCGTCAGTATGCCAAGAGTAGGGGCTGGCAAATACGCGACTTATCCCCAGACTCTTTGGAGATCAAAGGACCATACGCCTACGGTTTTTTGAAAGGAGAAGCAGGCGTGCACCGATTGGTGCGCATCTCACCCTACGACTCAAAAGGCTTAAGACACACCTCTTTTGCTCTAGTGGAAGTCTTGCCGGATATGCCCTATGTCGATACCGAGCAGATTTCGATTCCTGATAGCGATATCAAATTGGAATTCTCTCGCTCCAGCGGGCCGGGGGGGCAAAACGTCAACAAAGTGGAGACTGCCGTGAGGGTAGTGCACATCCCCACTGGGGTATCGGCCTCATCTGAGGCCGGGCGCTCCCAGGCTCACAATAAAGAAAAGGCTCTGGCGCTTTTGAAAACCAGGCTGATACGTTTAATGGAGGAAAGACAAGCTAAGGAGCTAGGAGAGCTAAAGACTAAGGCCAAACCGGAGTGGGGGAGCCAGATTCGTTCCTATGTTTTGCATCCCTATAAGATGGTTAAGGACCACAGGACCAATGTTGAAACCAGCCGGGTAGAGTCAGTTTTACAGGGAGAGCTTGAAGAGTTCATAGCAGCTGAGATAGAATTGTAAGACCCTTTATGATTAGCTTCGAGAAAGTTTCTAAAGAATACGGCGGCGGGGAATACGTCGCCCTCGACGAAGTGGATTTTGTTATAGAGCCCAAGGAGTTCGTCACTGTTGTGGGACGCTCCGGGGCGGGGAAATCCACTATCATCCGTCTTCTCATTGGAGAAGAAAAACCCAGCAAAGGCAGAGTGGTCTTTGGCGATTACGACGTGGGAACCTTGGCTCCTAGGGAGCTACCCGAGTTGCGCCGCCAGATTGGCGTTATCTTTCAAGATTTCAGGCTTTTGCCCACCAAGAACGCTTATGAAAACGTCGCTTTTGCACTGGAGGTGGCGGGAGTGCCGGAGAGCGAGATCAACGATATGGTGCGCGAAGCCTTGGACCTGGTCGGCCTTTCAGACAAGGCGGAGAACTTTGTCCACGAGCTCTCAGGAGGAGAGGCCCAGAGAGTGGCCTTGGCCAGGGCTATGGTTAACCACCCCAAGGTGGTCATGGCCGACGAGCCTACCGGGAACTTGGACCCTTTAAATACCGCGGATGTGATCAAGGTGCTGACTCAGATCAATGAGCTGGGGACGACGGTGATTTTAACCACTCACAACAAAGATGTGGTGAACAAGCTTGGCAGGAGAGTCATCCACCTCGAAGACGGGCGTATTATAAGAGACGTCGCTAAAGGAAAATACACTCTAGCCTAATGTTTACCAAGCTATACAGATTGATGAAATATTCCTTCCAGAACTTCTGGAGGCAAAGACTTCTTTCGATCGCCACTATGGTGGTTATCCTTTTGGTGTTGATGGTCTTCCAGGGCATTTTTGTCTTCGGGGCTATTGGTGACGCTGCCCTCACTTCCATCAGGGAAAAGATCGATATCAGTATCTTCTTCGAACCCAATGTTTCTGAGGATGACATTTTGGCCTTGAGAGCTCAAATCGAAAGAGAACTGGCAGAAGTTCGTGAAGTCACCTATATATCGCGCGATGAGGCCCTCGAGCAGTTCAAGGC
>JAXMKI010000021.1:0-6496 GCA_034374545.1 Patescibacteria group bacterium
ACCGATGTGGTGGCGGTTGAGGCGCCGGGTTTCCCGGGCCCCAGAGAGGATAACAGTTTAGGCGAGGTCTATCTCAACCCTGCTTCGTTGAGGGGCAAACCTTATGATATCCACTACGCCTTAATCCACGGCCTGCTGCACCTTCTAGGTTTCACCCACCAGGGGAAAAGTGATAAGAGGGAAATGGACAAACTAGAAAAAGAAGCACTTATATGGCTAGAGCACAAATCTTAGGATTGGACGTTGGTTCCAGTAGCATCAAGGCAGTTATTGCTGAGCCTGCCGGCGATGGGAAGCTTGCTCTAGTGAAGGGTTTTTCGAGACCGGCCAAGGGAGTGCGCAAGGGGGCGGTGGTGGATATGGACGGCCTGGTCGGAGTGATCAGCTCTATCTTCGACGACGTTTCAGAAGTCTCAAAAAGCGCCCTCAAGAACATCTACTTTAACGTAAACAGTGCCGATGCGACGGTGAGGATATCTCACGGTAGCACGGCTGTCTCCAGGGCCAGTTCGGAGATCTATAAAGATGATATGGTTCGGGCAATCGAAGCGTCGGTGGCTCCGCGGCCCCGTTCCAACAAGATGAATCTTCACGTTTTGGACCGGGAGTATATCGTAGACGGAGTGGGGGATATTCAAGATCCCCGAGGCATGGTGGGGGCCAAGCTGGAGGTGATTAATTTAATAGTGGAGGTCTTTGAGCCGAGCGTCAGAAACCTGGAAAAGTGTATCAAAATGGCCGGGGGAGCCGTCGGAGGCATGGTTTTTTCACCCTTGGCTTCTGCCAAGTCAGTTCTCACGGACAACCAGTTGGAGCTGGGGGTAGTTTTGATAGATATCGGGGGGAGTACAACGGGGCTGGCCGTATACGAAGAGGGAAAACTATTGCACACCAGGGTTTTTAAGGTGGGGGCTAACTACATCACCAACGACCTGGCGCTGGCTTTGGAGATTCCGCCTGATTTGGCAGAAAAGATCAAGATCTCGCACGGATACGCCCTGGCCAAGGAGGTCCCAAGCAGAGAAAATATAGATTTGAAGAAATTTGACTCGGACGTGAGTCGTACTCCTTCTAAGAGGTTTGTGGCGGAGGTAATTGAGGCTCGCTTGTCAGAGATTTGCGAAGTTGTCAATGATGAACTAAAATCAATCGGTAAAGAGAGGAGTCTGCCTGGAGGAGTAGTAGTGGTAGGCGGAGGAGCTAAGATGCCCGGAGTAGCAGATTTAGTGCAAAGGGAACTGAGGATGGCTACTCAAATAGGGGCGGCCAACGGGGCCATGTTTACGGCCAAGGATGCATCTGTTAGAGAGCTTATAGAATCCCCCGAATTCACCTGCGCTCTGGGCTTGCCGCTCTATAGCGACGAGGCTAAAGGCAGGGCATCCGGTGGCACCTCTATAGTAGTACAGAGCTCCATTAGAAAGATATTTGGGAAGATTTTAGAGGTTTTCCGCCCGTAATATAGATATGGCCAAGAAAAAGAATAAAGCTAAAAAGAAAGCCACTCCTAAGAGAGTGGTTGAAAGGATTCTCAAAAAGGCAACCAAAAAGCCTGCTAAGAGGGCGGTGGCTGAGAAAAGAAGGGTTTCTAAAAAAGTTGCCCCCAAAACACCCAAGGTCAGGGTAGTTAGAAAAGCAGTTAAAAGGATGCCTAAACTCAAGAAGGCCTCGAAAAGGAAGGCCAACGCCAGGAAAAAGACTCCCAAAAGGACTGCTAAGAGGCGTCCCGCCACATACAGATCAGCCAGCCTTAAAAAACCCGTAGTTAAGATTAAGGTCCTGGGTATTGGAGGAGGGGGCGGCAATGCTCTGACGCGTATGAGTAGAGATCCTATTAGGGGAGTCGAGTTCGTGGCTATTAATACCGATATTCAGGATCTCGATAACGTAGAGGCCAGGCGCAGGGTTCACATAGGAAAAGCCATCACCAGAGGTATGGGGGCGGGCATGAACCCGGAATTGGGCCAGCAATCGGCCGAGGAGAGCCGGGAAGAGATAGAGGCGGTTCTTCAAGATACCGATATGGTCTTTCTAACCGCCGGCATGGGGGGCGGGACGGGTACTGGGGCCACGCCCGTTATCGCTGATATCGCCCGTGATATGGGCATTTTAACGGTGGCGGTGGTGACCAAGCCCTTTGCCTTTGAGGGTTCTGCCCGGATGCGCATTGCCGAAGAGGGGCTGACTAAACTGAGGGACAGAGTGGATACGTTGCTCGTTATCCCCAACGACAGGATATTCAACATTATCGACGCCAGCACCCCGGTGCTCAAGGCCTTTGATAAGATAGACGAAATCTTGAAAAACTCCGTGAGGGGCGTAGCGGATATGATAACTTCCTCTGGTTTGGTCAACGTGGACTTTGCAGACGTGATGACGGTCATGAAAGACGCCGGAGGAGCGGTGGTGGGGGTCGGTACTGCCAAAGGTAAAGATCGCGCCTCCAAGGCGGTGGACGAAGCCATCAATTCACCCTTGCTGGATATCTCCATTGATGGAGCAAGAGGCGTTCTCTTCTCAGTGGCGGGGGGTAGGGATTTGAAGATGTCGGAGATCAATGAGGCCGCCGGACTCATAACCGAGAACGTCGATGCCGGAGCCAAGATTATCTTCGGCGCCTACTACGACCGCAAGGTTCCCAAGGGCGGCATTAAGATTATTTTGATCGCAACCGGATTCAACGGTTCCCATCAGTTAAGAGACCCCGATCGTTTTGGACTTTTCTCGGCAGGGAGCGACGAGCCGATAGAAGACGAGAGTCCAGAGAAAGAAGAGGCGGGAGAAGACGAGGCTGGCGAAGAGCAGAAGGAAAAAGAGTCCTCTCCCAGAGAGAGAAAGCGAAAAGAGGCCCCGGTTGAGTCGGAGAAGGAAGACATTTGGGAGGTTCCAGCCTTCTTGCGCAGGCGCAAGCGTCGTTAGGAAAGATAAAGTGAGCTTTAATAGCGGCCCTTAGAGGGCTGCCTTGTTTATCCACAGGAAGTATGTTTTGCTAAAGAGACTTGGATAGGTAAAATGAATCTGCAAAGAAACCAAAACCCTCAACCCACTCAACAGACAATGACCAAACAGCTCAAAGACAAAATTAACAAATCATATTCAGAGAATGCTCTGAAGATGATGAACAAGCGTTATCTTTGGGAGGACGCAAAGGGCAAGAGAGAGACTCCGGCCGATATGCTCGAGCGTGTCGCCAGAGACTTGGCGAGTGTTGAGGAGAAGTACGGAAAGGGAGTGAGCGAAATCAAGAAAATCGAGAAGGATTTCCTGGAAGTCATGGCCAATAAGGAGTTTACGCCCGCTGGTCGGACTATTACCAACGCCGGAGCGACTACCAAGTTGGTGGCAAACTGCATCGTGTTGCCTATCGAAGACTCAATGGAGGGTATCTTCCAAACTTTGAAGGACGCAGCCTTGCTCCAGCAAGCCGGTTCGGGTTTAGGGTTTGCCCTGGACCACCTTCGCCCTACCTATACCCCGACTAAAGCCTCCAAAGGAGTTTCTTCCGGACCAGTATCCTTCTTGAAGGTATACGACGCGGCTTTCGGGACTATTAAGCAACAAGGGAGGCACGGCGCCAACATGGCTATGATAAGCGTCGAGCACCCGGACTTTTATGATTTCCTGATCAGCAAGGCGAAAGAAGGCGATATCCGAAACTTTAATATTTCGGTAAAACTCACCGACCGCTTTATGAAACAAGTGCTGGAGGCTCCCGACAAACAGTGGTGGTGTGTTTGGAAGGGCAAGAAGATGAAGCCCCACACGGTGTTGCGCAACCCCAATGGTTCCGTCAAGGGCGTAGAACCACTGGACATTACGGTAGGCGAGGTATTTGAAAAGATTGCTAATTATGCTTGGTCAAATGGCGAGCCGGGGGTGGTCTTTATCGACGAGGTAAACCGCAGGAATCCTCTGCCCGGCCTGGGGGATATCTATACTTCTAACCCTTGCGCAGAGCAGTTCCTGCACGCTTATGACAACTGTAACTTGGGTTCTATCAACCTGGCAGCCTTTGCCAAGGACGGAAAGCTCGATGAAAAGCGCCTCAGGGAAGTAACGAGAGCTGCTGTCAGGATGCTCGATAATGTAATCGACAGGTTCGATTTTCCGGTAGATCAGGTAACGGATATGGCTGTGCGCAATCGACGCATCGGCCTGGGGATTATGGGCTTCGCCGACCTCCTCTATCAGCTGGGGGTTAAATACAACTCTGCTGAAGGGTACAAGATGGCTGAGAGGGCAATGGCTACCATTCAAGACGAAGCTCATAAGATGTCTCGTGAATTAGCCAAAGAAAAAGAAGCATTTCCCAACTGGAAGCTATCCATCTTTGCCAAGGGCAAGAAGAAGACCAAGATGCGCAATGCCGCCTTGACGACGGTGGCGCCGACCGGCTCTATCGCCATGATGCTTGATTGCTCATCCGGACTTGAGCCCAACTTCGCCCTGGCCTTTATCAAACAAGATAAAGACGGTGAATTCTATCACTACCTCAACCAGCACTTTGAAAACGCCCTGGATGAAAGAGGTTTTAGTAAGGAGGAAAAGGAAGCTATTAAAGAAGAGGCGATCGCTAAGGGCACCATCCAGCACCTGGCTGAGTTGCCCCAGGATCTGAGGGACACTTTTATAGTGGCCATGGATATCTCCGGGCCGGAGCACATTAAGATGCAAGCTTCCTTCCAGAAGAACGTGGACAACTCAATCTCCAAAACCATTAACTTGCCCAACGAAGCTACAGTTGAAGACGTGAAACAGTCATACATCGACGCTTGGAAGATGAAGTGCAAGAGCTGTACGGTTTACCGTGATGGCAGTCGCACCATCCAGATTCTGAATGTGGGCAAGAATGAGAGCGAGATTACCAAGGCCACCGAAGATCCAACCAAGGGAGTATCGGAGGTTGCGGAAGTGGTAGAAGAGTCTAGCTTAGTCGAGATCAGCGCAAGCACGGATACAGTTTTGCAGGAGCGTGAACGGCCCGAGGTCTTGACCGGGAAAACATATAGAGTGCGCACCGGATACGGGAAGTTGTTCATTACTATCAACTCGGATGAGCGCGGCCGGCCCTTTGAGGTCTTTGCGACCTTGGGCAAGAGCGGGGGATACTTCCAAGAGCAAACCGAGGCTATTTGCAGGCTGATATCTCTGGCCCTTCGATCGCGTATCTCTCCCAACTACATCATTGAACATCTCAAAGGCATCAGAGGCCCCATGGTCACCATGACCGCCAAGGGAACCATTCTCTCGCTGCCCGATGCCATAGCCAAGATTATGGAAGAGCATATCATGGGTGGTGATAGCGAGGACGGATTTGATAAAGAGGTGATGGTTACCATTGACGAGGAGGTGAGGGCAACAGAGATTTCCAGTGGCTCCGGCAAGGATATGGCTAGCTATGGATATATACCTGAGTGTCCTGAGTGCGGGGCCCAGATTGTGATGTCCGAAGGCTGCATGGAGTGCAAGGCTTGCGGCTATAGCCGCTGCGGTTAAGTTAAAAGAGGCGCCCCCGGAAGGGGGCGTTTTAGCTTAGGCCCTCAACTTGCGGACAAGGTTAACGCCTGCTTGGATCAGGCTTTTAAGTTTTTCTTTGAGGGCCTCGTCTTTGAGGGAGCCGTCTTCGTTGAAGGCCTCAGCAGCGTAGCTTATGTGAATCTCCGGCTGGGGGATGATAAAGGCTCCCAGAGCCATCAGAATCTGCCTGAGGTGTATTTGGGCGCGGACGGTGCCAAAGCCTCCTGTGGAAGCTCCCAGAAGCACTACCACCTTATCAGTGAGGGGTACGGACCCCGTTCTGGAGACCCAATCGATGGCATTCTTGAGGCCGCCAGGGACAGATCGGTTGTATTCCGGGGTGGCTATTAAGATCAAATCTGCCTTAGCTATTGTTCGTTGGAGCTCTCTCACGGACTCCGGAACTTTTGTCTCCAGATCCTCGTTGAATACGGGAAGATCGAGTGTTTCCAGGTCGAGCTTTTGGATCTCAATATCTTCGCCTTCCACAAAAGACAAGGCGTTTTGGAGAGCCTTGCGGTTAAAGGAATCCTGACGGAGGCTACCTGCTACAGCTACTAGTTTGATCATGAATCTAGAGTCTATTTTACAAGACAAAGCGGAGAAAACAAAAGCCACCCTGATGGGCGGCTTTTGTTTTGGGTCGCGGAATTCTATTTTATGTTACTTCCCACCTTGCAGGCCCAGTTTGCCCTTGTGGAAAACTAGTTCATAGATGGCTGATAGTCCCACGAGGATGTATATAATCCTGGAGACCGGGGCGTTGAGGCCGCCAAAGAGTTGGCCTATTTCCCAACCAATCGCGCCAACGGCCAACCAGTTGAGACCACCAATGATGAGGAGGAAGAAACTTAGCGAATGTAGGTTGAATTTCATTCCACTCCATATTTACTTAGCGACCTTTCCTATCTATTTTACCACAAAGGGCCCAATTTATTGGGCCCTTTGTCTTGTATCCAAGAGTGAATTACTAGGGAGT